>CAIYXG010000367.1 GCA_903930035.1 uncultured Actinomycetes bacterium
GATGAGTGGTTCGAGCGAGGACAGATCGATCTCGATGACCTGATCGAAGTACGAGGCCGGATCGGCCAGCACCTCGTCGTCGGCGCGCAGATCGGCGGCAACAGCGTCGGCGGCGGCGGCCACATCGGCGCGACCGGTGGAGGTGAGATAGCGCGACATCGCTGCGTCGTAGGCGAAGAGCGAGGTGGTGGCGCCGATCTCGGCGCCCATGTTGCAGATGGTGGCCTTGCCGGTGCACGAGATGCTCTCGGCGCCCGGTCCGAAGTACTCGACGATGGCGCCGGTGCCGCCCTTCACCGTGAGGATGTCGGCGACCTTGAGGATGACGTCCTTGGGGGAGGACCAGCCGCTGAGCTCGCCGGTCAGGTGGACGCCGATCAGCTTGGGCCAGCGGACGTTGAACGGGAACCCGGTGAGCACGTCGACGGCGTCCGCGCCGCCCACGCCCACGGCGACCATGCCGAGGCCGCCGGCGTTGGGGGTGTGGGAGTCGGTGCCCACCATCATCCCGCCGGGGAAGGCGTACTGCTCCAGGACGACCTGGTGGATGATGCCGGCGCCCGGCTTCCAGAAGCCGATGTCGTAGCGGGCCGAGACCGACTCCAGGAAGTCGTACACCTCGGCGTTGCCCTGCTCGGCCGCCAGGAGGTCGACCTTGCCGTTCTCCTTCGCCTGGATCAGGTGGTCGCAGTGGACCGTGGCCGGCACGGCGGCCTGGTCCAGGCCGGCCGTCATGAACTGCAGCAGCGCCATCTGGGCGGTGGCGTCCTGCATGGCGACCCGGTCGGGGCGCAGGTCGTTGTAGGTGACGCCGCGCTCGAACTCCGCCGCGGGGTCGTCGAGGTGGGCGACCAGAATCTTCTCGGCCAGGGTCAGCGGGCGCCCGAGGCGCTCGCGGGTCGGGCCGACGCGCTCCTCGAACTTGGCGTAGGCGGCGTTGACGAGCTCGACCGGGGTGGTGGCGTCGACGGGCATGGGGGCTCTCCTTCGGGGCCCGCTGCAGGTCGGGGGCGGGCCGTCGGACACTCTACTTCTTGACGCCGACGGGCCTCTCGGGGCCGGCTACCAGGTGTCCCAGTGGAGGACCTGGCCGAGCGGGGTCCGCGACGCCGGCCGGAAGTCCGTGCCGACGGTGTAGGCCACCGGGAACAGGCCGGCCTGGGTGACCCGGTCGAACGGGATGCCCAGGACCTCGGCGGCCTCCTTCTCCGACGGCAGGTGGAGGGTCGTCCAGGCGCTGCCCAGGCCCCGGGAGCGCAGCGCCAGCATGAAGCTCCAGACCGCGGGCAGGAGCGACCCCCAGAACGAGGCCTGCGTGAAGGCGTCGGAGTTCTCCGGGAGCCGGCCCTCGATGCAGGGGACCAGCAGCATCGGGACCTCGTGGAAGTGGTCGCGCAGGAACTTGGCCGAGGCCGAGACGGCGTCCTTGCGGCTGGTGCGGGGGTCGTCGTCGCCCCACAGGCTCAGGCCGCTCATCATCTCCATGTAGGGGTCGAAGTGCCGTCCGTAGAGCTCGGCCAGGGCCGCCTTCTTGGCGGCGTCCTCCACCACGACGAAGTGCCAGCCCTGGGCGTTCGAGCCGGTCGGGGCCTGCATGGCCAGCTCGACGCACTCCTCGACGACCGAGCGCTCGACGGGCCGCTCGAGGTCGAGCCGCTTGCGGACGGACCGGGTGGTGCTGAGCAGCTCGTCGGGGGTCAGGTTCAGGTGCATCGCCGGAACCTACTGCGCACCCTGCCCGGAGCACGGCGAAGGGGGTGGGCCGGAGCCCACCCCCTTCGGGTACTCGGTCGTGGCGGCGTCAGCCGAGCTGCGAGCCGACGTTGGAGAACTTCGTGTCGGCGGAGTTGCCGAGGAAGGTGATGGCGCCGATGCAGACCACTGCGATCAGGGCCACGAGGAGGGCGTACTCCAC
>CAIYXG010000368.1 GCA_903930035.1 uncultured Actinomycetes bacterium
CGAGGCCGGCCCGGGCGGCCCGGACGACCGCCTCGCGGGGGTCGTCGGTGGTGGCCCCGGCCTGCATCACGGCGCCGTCGTACTCGGCGCACAGCTCGACGAACACCGCCTCGAACATCGCTGCCTTGTCCTCGAAGTGGTGGTAGAGCGCGCCCCGGCTGACCCCGGCGCGTCCGGCGATCTGCGTGGTGGAGGCGGCGGCAAAGCCGTCCGTGGCGAACGCGGCCCGTGCCGTGTCGACGATCATCTGTCGGGTGACGGCGGCCTCGGCCGCAGTGCGTCGTGCCATGGTGCTCCAGCCCTCGAGCGTGTGGTCGGCGACGACTCTACGCCGTGCCTGCGGCCGGCGCGGCCCAGTCCGAGCCGACGAACCATGCGTAGGTCTGCTCGATCCCCTCCCGCAGCGGGATCGAGGCCTGCCAGCCGAGCGCCTCCATGCGCGAGGTGTCCAGCAGCTTGCGCGGCATGCCGTCGGGCTTCGAGGTGTCGTGGAGGATCTCGGCGGTGGGGTGCACGACGTCCCGGACGAGCGCCGCGAGCTCGGCGATGGGGAGGTCCTTGCCGGCGCCGACGTTGATGGGGCCGGGCTCGTCGAAGCGGTCGAGCAGGAACAGGCAGGCGTCGGCGAGGTCGTCGACATGGAGGAACTCGCGGCGCGGCGTGCCGGTGCCCCAGATGGTCACCGAGCCCTCGCCCGCGACCTTGGCCTCGTGGAAGCGCCGGACGAGCGCCGGCAGCACGTGGCTCGACGCCAGGTCGAAGTTGTCGTTCGGCCCGTAGAGGTTGGTCGGCATGGCGGACACGAAGTGGCAGCCGTACTGGGTGCGGTAGGCGTCGCACATCTTGATGCCGGTGATCTTGGCCAGCGCATAGGCCTCGTTGGTGGGCTCGAGCGGGCCGGTCAGGAGCTCGTCCTCGGTGATCGGCTGGTGCGCGAGCCGGGGGTAGATGCAGGAGCTTCCCAGGTAGAGCAGCTTCTCGACGCCCGTGCGGTAGGCCGACTCCACGACCGTGCCGTGGATCATCATGTTGTCGTAGAGGAACTCGGCGGGCCGGGTGGAGTTGGCCAGGATGCCGCCGACCGTGCCCGCGGCCAGGATCACGTAGGTCGGCCGGTGGTGGTCGAACCAGGCGCTCACGGCGGCCTGGTCCCGCAGGTCGACCTCCTCCCGCCCGACGGTGAGGACCTGCGTGAACCCGTCGGCCTCGAGCCGCCGGACGAGCGCCGAGCCGACCAGGCCGCGGTGGCCGGCCACGAAGATCGGGGCGGACCGGTCGATCGGGCTGGTGGCGGGGGTGGACATGGCCGCCGAGGCTACCGGAGCCCAAGTTGCCAACCGGGACGCCCCGGCACAGGCTGTGGGTCCCGGGCGTGTAGCTCAGCTGGCGAGAGCGCTTCCCTTACAAGGAAGAAGTCGGGGGTTCGAGCCCCTCCACGCCCACTCGGGACGGACCCGTCGACCGCTGAACCTCGTTCGCGCTACGTTCGGGGGGTCAGGTGCGGCGCTGGGCCGGATCCGGGCGCTGGGGGTACTGCAATGTCGACGAACGTTCGACCGGGTCGTGCCGGTCTCGTCGGGTTCCTGATGGTGGTCGCTGGGGCGTGCACCATGCCGCCGGTCGACCCGTCGGCCACGACCACCACCACCGTGGACGGCTCCACCACCACGACCGAGGCGACCACGACGACCACGACCTCGACCACGACGACGGTGCCGGCCAACCAGGCGCCGAGCGCGTCGTTCACGGTGACGCCCCCCTCCGGCCAGGTGCCGGTGACGGCGGCCTTCGACGGCTCGGCCTCGTCCGACGCCGACGGCTCGGTGGCCACCTACGACTGGACGTTCGGCGACGGCACCTCGGCGACGGGCGCGACGACGTCGCACACCTTCACCGCCATCGGCACCTACACGGTGACGCTGTTCGTGACCGACGACGAGGGCGCGGTGGGATCGACGACCCGGACGGTCTCGGTCACCAAGGTGACCACCACCGCCACTCCCTCGAGCGGAGCGGCCGGCTCGGTGGTCACCGCCTCGGTGCCGTGCTCGCCGAAGGGCGGCTGGGTGAACGGGGCGGCGGCGATCGTCTCGCTCGTGGACGGCGGTGGCAACGTCCTGGCGACCAGCTCGGTCGAGAACACGGACCCGGCGACCGCGCGGGTCGACGTGGCGGTCATTGTGCCGGCCGGGCTC
>CAIYXG010000369.1 GCA_903930035.1 uncultured Actinomycetes bacterium
CCGCTCGTCCACCGAGTAGCGCGAGAACCCGCCTCCCAGGTGGTCGTAGATGCCCCCGGCCGCCATGGCGTCGAGCGACCCGGTCGCGGCGTCGAGCGCGGCGGCGGACCCGGTCCGCAGGTGGTGCCGCAGGAGCTGGTCGACGGCCATGGCCAGGGGGAACTTGGGCGCCCTGCCGAACCCGCCCCAGGACTCGTCGTAGGCGGCGAGCAGCCCCTCGGCGGCCCGGTCCAGGGTGTCGGTGCCCGGGACCTCGTCGCCCGCGGCGGACGGCACCGGCCGTCGGACGTGCTCGGCCAGCCGCTCGGCCTGGCCGAGGAGGTCGTCGCGCTGGGAGGTCCACGCGTCGTGCACGGCCACCAGCAGCTCCGGGAAGCCGGGCGTGCCGCCGCGGCGCGCCGGGGGGACGAAGGTGCCGCAGAAGAACGGCTCGCCGTCCGGGGTCATGAAGACGGTCATCGGCCAGCCGCCCCGGCCGGTCATGGCCTGGGTGGCCTCCATGTAGACCGCGTCGACGTCGGGCCGCTCCTCGCGGTCGACCTTCACGTTGACGAACCACTCGTTCATGGTCCGTGCGGTGGCCTCGTCCTCGAACGACTCGTGGGCCATGACGTGGCACCAGTGGCACGAGGAGTAGCCGACCGACAGCAGCACGGGCCGGTCGGTCCGGCGGGCCAGCTCGAAGGCCTCGTCGCCCCAGGGGTACCAGTCGACCGGGTTCTCGGCGTGCTGGCGCAGGTAGGGGCTGGTCTCGGCGGCGAGTCGGTTGGTCACCGGCCCATCCTGCCCGGTCAGGCGTCCTTGCGCTCGAACCTCACCAGCGCGGCCACGGTGACGAGCAGCGTGGGCACCAGCATCACGACGGCGCCACGGAACTCCCCGGTCGACATCCACTTCTGGCCGTTCAGGAGCGGGACGTACTGGTCCAGGTCGGGGAACTGGCCGCCCAGGAGCGACAGCAGCAGCTGCTCGACCAGCAGGTACCAGATGAGGACGCCGGTCACGCCGGCGGCCAGGTTCCGGGTCAGCACGGTCACGGACGCGACCAGCAGTCCCCACAGCAGGGTGAAGCCCACGCAGCGGAGCAGGACCGAGGGCAGCGCGCCGGCGCCGGTGACGTGGCCGGAGGTCAGGGCCACCGCGGTCACGGCCAGCACGCTGACCACGGCGCCGGCCCCCGCCACGAGCGCCGGGACGGCGACCTTGGCGGCGAAGACCTGGCGACGGTGCGGGAAGAGCGAGAGCGTCAGCCGCATCGTGCCGTCCCGGTACTCGTGGCCGAAGGCCTGCGCGAACGGGACGGTGATGAACAGCGCACTGATGAACGTGAACGAGTCCGGGACGTACTCCGACAGCGTGGCGGTCCAGCCGTCGGAGGCCGTGGCGTTCGTGAGGACGGCGGCCAGCACCGAGATGACCACGCCCACGGCCGGGAACACCCAGGTGGAGCGGAGCGACAGCGCGCGCACCCGCTCGAAGGCCAGGACGCGCCTCATGCGTCGCCCCCGACCCGGTACTGCTGGTCGGCGTCGGTCAGCTCCAGGAACGCGTCCTCGAGCGAGGCCACGCGCGCCGTGAGCTCCCGCAGGCCGACGCCGGCCTCGTGGGCGACCTGCCCGACCTGGTCGGTCGTGGCGCCGCTCACGGCAAGGCCGTCCGGCCCCTCGGGCTCTGCGGTCCAGCCCTGTGCCACCAGTGCCTCGCCGAGCCGGGCCCGGTCCGCCGGTTCGGTCCGCACCAGGACGTCGTTGCGGCGGCTCTGGGCGACGATCTCGTCCATCGTCGCGTCCACGACGAGCCGTCCCTTGGCGATGACGACGACGTGGTCGGCCATCAGCTCCATCTCGGACAGCAGGTGGCTCGAGACGAACACCGAGTTGCCCTGTGCCGCGTAGTCCTGCAGGAAGTCCCGCAGCCAGTGGATCGACTGGGGGTCCAGCCCGTTGGCGGGCTCGTCGAGCATCAGCGTGCGGGGCGCGGCCAGCAGCGCCCCGGCCAGGCCGAGCCGCTGTCCCATGCCGAGCGAGAACCCGCCGGGCGCCTTGTCCGCCACGCTGGAGAGGCCCATCAGCTCGATCACCTCGTCCACCCGCGCCGCAGGCAGCCGGGCCTCCTGGGCCAGCATGCGGAGGTGGTTGCGCGCCGTGCGCCTCGGGTGGAAGTACTTGGCGTCGAGGTGGGCGCCGACCACCCGGCTGACCGACTCGAGCTCGGTGATGGGGCGGCCGTCGTAGAGGGTGGTGCCCTCGCCGTGGTCCAGGCCGAGCATGAGCCGCATGGTCGTGGACTTCCCCGAGCCGTTGGGCCCGAGGAAGCCGGTGACCTTGCCGTCCTGCACGGTGAACGACAGGTCGTCGACCGCGAGCGTGGGGCCGTAGCGCTTGGTGGCGCCGCTGACCTCGATCATCGGAGCCCCCGGCTCAGCCGCACTTGAAGAGCTTGTTGGCGCTCTCGAAGGCCGACGTGACCTTGGCCTGCGCCTCGGCCGCGCCGGGGACGTCGGCGACCGGCGTGGCCGGGTCGACGTCCTTCAGCTTCTCGCTGGCGGAGTCGAGCGCGCCCGTGACCGGTGCCAGGACCGACTTGGTGAAGCCGGTCTTGGTGTCGGTCGCGGCCACCAGCTTCCGCTCGACGTCGGCCAGACGGGTCTGGGCCGCGCCCACGGTGGCGTCCGGGTCGGTGAGCTCGCCGACCTCGGCCGAGACCGAACCAAGGGCGGTGCAGGCCTTCTCCCGGCCGTTCTTGTCGAAGTTGACCTTGACGTTCCCGCCGCAGGCGGCGAGGCCGAGGCTCGTGGCGAGCAGGACGGTGACGAGTGCAGCGGTACGGCGCACGGGAGCTCCTTGGGCGACAGGGCGCCAGACCTTCTGGCCCCGGCAGGAAGGTAGCGGGGCCCGGGCGCGCCGGGGGCCAC
>CAIYXG010000370.1 GCA_903930035.1 uncultured Actinomycetes bacterium
CGCATCTCGACCGGGTCGAAGTCGTAGAACTCGCCGTGGTGCTCGACCATGCCGCCCTTCCAGAGCGCGCGCATGACGTCCACCATCTCGTCGAGGCGCTTGCCGCGCTGCGAGACCGGCTGCTCGGCCAGCCGGAACTCCTCGGCCATCCAGCCGGCGCCGATGCCCAGGCTCACCCGGTCGCCCGACATGACGGCCGCGGTGCCGACGGCCTTCGCCACCACGAAGGGGTTCCGCAGCGGGAGGATGAACACGTTCGTGAAGAACCGCAGCCGGGTCGTGACGGCCGCCATCGAGGAGATCGCCACCCACGGGTCCGGCCAGTCCTCGTCGGGGCTGAACAGCGGGGTGCCGTCGGGGGTGTAGGGGTACTTCGAGTCGAGCGTCCCGGGGAACACCATGTGGTCGGACACGGCGACCGAGTCGAAGCCGGCCTCCTCGCACGCGACCGCAATGCGGTTCCAGTCGGTCGGCGCCGCGCCGATCATGGCCTGCGCGAACTTCATCCGTTGCCTCCGAGGGTGGCCACGGCCTGCTGCCGCAGCTCGAACTTGAGCACCTTGCCGCTGGCGTTCAGCGGAAAGGCGTCGACCACCTCGACGACGCGAGGGGCCTTGAAGTTGGCCATGTTCTCCTTGGCCCACGCCACGAGGTCGGCCGGGTCGGGCGAGGTGCCGGGCGCCGCGACCACGAAGGCGTAGCCGACCTCCCCCATCCGCTCGTCGGGCACGCCGACGACCGCCGCCTGGGCGACGTACGGGTGGGCCAGGAGCAGCTGCTCGATCTCGGCCGGGTAGGCGTTGAACCCGCCCACGATGAACATGTCCTTCATGCGGTCGGTGATCCGCAGGTAGCCGCGCTCGTCCATGACCCCGACGTCACCGGTGTGGAGCCGGCCCTGCTCGTCGATGGTCTCGGCCGTCTGCTCGGGGGCCTCGAAGTAGCCCTGCATCACGTTGTACCCGGCCACGACCACCTCGCCGGCCTCGCCGGGCGGCAGCTCGTTGCCCTCGGGGTCGACCACCAGCACGTCCACGCCGGGGATGGCCCGGCCCGAGGTGCGCGCAATGGTCTCGGGGTCGTCGTCGTGGCGGCACATCGTGGCCACGCCGCAGGCCTCGGTGAGCCCGTAGCCCGTGATGACGGTCTCGAACCCGAGGACGTCACGCATCTGGTGCACCAGCTCGACCGGCACCACGGCGGCGCCGGTCACGGCCAGTCGCAGCGACGTGACCTTGGCCGGGTCGAACGCCCGGTGCGTGAGGATGGTCTGGTAGAGCGTCGGCGGGCCCGGGATCATGGAGATCTGCTCGGCGGCGATGGTCTCGACCGCGGCGTCGACGTCGAACACGGCGAGCGGCACGATCGTCGCCCCGGCCATGAGCGCGGCCAGGATCCCCGCCTTGTAGCCGAAGGCGTGGAAGAACGGGTTGATGACCAGGTAGCGGTCGGTGTCGCGCAGGCCCACCACGTCGGCCCAGTCGCCGAACGCCCGGAGGGTCTGACCGTGGGTCTGCACGACCCCCTTCGGCGCGCCGGTCGTGCCCGAGGTGAACAGCAGGTCCGAGGTGTGGCCGCCCGTCAGCGACGCCACCCGCTCGGCCACTGCCGACGGGTCGACCAACTCGCCGGCGGCGACGAACTCGGCCGACGTGACCGCCCCCTCCGGCACCTCGCCGGTGGTGCGCAGCAGGACCGTCTGCTCCAGGTGCGGCAGCTCGCCCACCTCGGGGTTGCGCAGCATCGACACGTAGTCGTTGCCCAGGAACCCCTCGACGGTGAACAGGAGCTTGGCCCGGCTGCGGCGCAGGATGTCGGCCGCCTCGCGCCCCTTGTAGCGGGTGTTGAGCGGGACCAGCACGCCGCCGGCCGACTGCAGCGCCAGGAGCGCCACGACCCACTCCCAGCAGTTCGGCGCCCAGATGGCCACGGCGTCGCCCGGGGCCACGCCGGCGGCGAGCATGCCCCGTGCGGTGGCCTCGACGCGGTCGGCCAGCTCGTCGAACGAGAACCGTCCCTGCTCGGGGTCGGTCCGGTCGACCACGGCCTCGGCGCTGCCGCGGCGCTCGACGGCGTCGGCCAGCAGCCCCGGGATGGTCCCCCACCTCAGGTCGCCACGGACCCCCTCGTCGGGGTTCCGCACGCTCCCCCCCACCGGAGCTAGACCTCCGCGCCCGGTGCGCCGAGGGCGCCGGACTCGCGGACCGCCGCGATCTTGGCGGCGTCGTACCCGAGCACCTCGGCGAGGACCTCGTCGTTGTGCTGGCCCACGGTCGGGGCCGGGGTCGGGTCGGGCAGCTCCTCGCCCACGAACTTCACCGGGTACGGGAGCATGTCCGCACCGTGGGTCTCGTGGGGCATGAAGTCCATGCGGTCCTTGAACTGCGGGTCGTCCGCCAGCGTCCGCGGGGTGTTCACCGGGGCGATGGTGGTGTTGACGGTGCCGGACCACTCCACCCACTCGGCGGTGGTCCTCGTCCGGAAGATCTCCACCAGCTCGCGTCGCATCTCGGTGTTGCCACGGGCGTGGTCGCCGAACTTGGAGCCGGGCCACTTCTCGAACATGTCCATGCGGCCCACGCCCTCGCAGAAGTTCTTCCAGAACTCCTGCTCCGAGGCCATGAACAGCACGTGGCCGTCGGACGACTCGTAGATCTGGTAGCGGACCCCGGCCTGCATGCCCGCCGTCCCGGGGGCGCGGCGCTCGTAGTCGTCGGCCTTGTTGCCGGTGACCTCGGACTCGGGGCGCTCGTAGGCCTTCCAGGTCTCGGAGCGCAGCCAGTCCATGGCGGCCGAGGCGTCGGACTGCGCAATCTCCAGGAAGCAGCCCTCACCGGTCTCGCGGGCCCGGATGACGCCGGCCAGGAGGCCGAAGGCCCCGAAGAGCGGGCCAGCGTGGATGCCGGTGGACGGGTGCTCGGGGATGTACGGGAACCCGTCCTCGTCGTAGGCCGGGTTCACCAGGCCCGCCCAGGTGTCGTAGGCGATGCCGTGGCTCGGCAGGTTCTTGTACGGGCCGGTCATGCCGTAGCCCGAGATGGTGCAGAACACGATCTTCGGGTTGATCGCCAGCAGGTCCTCGTAGCCGAGGCCGCGCTTGGCCAGTGCCCCGGGCCGCATGGCCTCGATCACGGCGTCCGCGTCCTTGACCAGCTCCTTGAAGATCTCGATGCCCTCCTCCGTGCGGAGGTCGAGCGTGATCGAGCGCTTGCCGCGGTGGATGTGCCAGTGCAGGAGCGACGAGCCCTCGATGATGGGCCAGGTCATCTGCCGGATGTAGTCGCCCTGGGGCGGCTCGACCTTGATGACGTCGGCACCCAGGTCGGCCAGGTGGTGGCCGACGGCGCCGGGGCCGAGGAGCGAGAACTCGATGACGCGCAGCCCGGCGAGGGGACCGCCGGTACGGGGCGAGTCGGACATGGAGGTACTTCCGTTCGTGTCGGATCTGACGGGTCGTCAGAGACTAGGCGTGACGGTGCAACCGTGCCGACGGGCCGGACCTTCCCGGGGAGCACAGGAGGGCGCGCCCAGGCGCTACGACCTAGACG
>CAIYXG010000371.1 GCA_903930035.1 uncultured Actinomycetes bacterium
CTGGGCCAGCACGTGGGCCGTCGAGTGGCGCAGGTGCTCCAGCGCGTCGGGGTCCTTGGTCGTGACGATCCGCACCTCGTCGCCGTCGGCGAGCACCGCCGCCAGGTCCCGGGGCTCGCCGCCGACCTCGACGACGACCGCCTCCTTGGCCAGGCGAGGGCCGATGTCGGCGGCCAGGTCGGCGCCGGTGGACCCGTCGGGCAGCGAACGATGCGACCCGTCGGGCAGGGTGATGGTGATCTCAGACATCGGCGGGCAGGCTACCGGGGCGCTCCCCCGCCCTGCTGAACCGGTTCGGCCGGGCGGCCGGCGTCAGGCGCTGGCGAGCTCGAGGTCCAGGTCGAACGGCCGGGACTGCAGCACCGCGGTGGACGACTTGCGGGCCACGCCGTCGTCGCCGTGCTCGGCCACGACGGCCGCGACGTCCGCCGGGTCCGCGGCGGCCGAGGCCACCACCACGGTCTCGGCCGGGGCCGGGGCCGGGGCCGGGGCGGGCACGACGACCTGCTCCCGGTCCGGGGCGGCGGCCGGCGTGGACGACGTGGCGTACGTGTCGACGTACTCCTGGCCGGACAGCGCCGCGATCTCGAACATGACCTCGTCGGTGATCTGGCGGAGCACCATGCGGTCGTCGGGACGGTCCAGGTAGCGCTCCACCTCGACCGGGCGGCCGAAGCGGATGTGCACGCGCTGGAAGAACTTGGGAATGGTCGAGTCGACCGGCTGGACCAGGTCGGTCCCGATGACGGCGGTCGGCACGATCGGCGAGTTGGTGCGCAGCGCCAGGCGGGCCACACCGGTGTGGCCGCGGTGCAGCTTCCCGTCCCGGGTCCGCGTGCCCTCGGGGTAGATGCCGAACAGCTCGCCTCGCTCGAGCACCCCGGCGGCGGCGTCGAGGGCCGCGGCCGAGGCCGAGCCGCCCGAGCGGTCGATCGGGATCATCCCCATCGCGGGGAAGAGGTACTTGGTCTTCCAGTCGTCGAGGTACTCGGCCTTGCCGACGTAGGTGATGCGGCGCGGCAGGACGAGCGGCACGAAGAACGAGTCGATCGCGGCGACGTGGTTGGGGGCGATGATCACGCCGCCGGTGGCGGGCACGTGCTCGAGGCCCTCGGTGGTGACCTTCCAGAGCAGTCGGAACGCCGGACCGAGCACGGCGCGGGCGACGGTCTGGATCTGCCCTGCGTCACGTCCCACGCCGCTCACCCCCTCGAACCTGCGTCGTCTCCCGCCGGATGCTACCCGGCGGGCGGCGGCGTACCGAGCGGGCGGCCGGTGTCGACCCCGAGGAGCGCCGCGGCCTCGGAGACGCCCAGGCCCTTGGCCGCTGCGGCGTCCACCAGCGCGACCGCCTCGTGGGTCGCCAGGTCCGAGTCGAGCGCGTCCCGCACGGCGTCGAGCCCCCCGCTCCCCCGGCCCGCCGCGATCCACGCCGCCAGCCGCTCGGAGGCGGCGGGCATGAGCCCGTCGTGCCACTCCCAGCTCTCGCGGTAGTGGTGGCCCACGCACGCCAGCCGGATCGCCCGCGGGTCCCAGGTCTGTGCCAGGTCCGACACGAACACCAGGTTCCCCAGGGACTTGGACATCTTCTCGCCGTCCATCCGGACCATGGCCTGGTGCATCCAGTGGCGCACGAGCGGCTCGCCGGTGGCGGCGTGCGACTGGGCGGCCTCGCACTCGTGGTGCGGGAAGATCAGGTCGGCGCCACCGCCGTGGAGGTCGATCGTGGTGCCCAGCTCCCGCAGGCACAGGGCGGAGCACTCGATGTGCCAGCCCGGCCGGCCGGGCCCCCAGAGCGAGTCCCACGCCGGCTCGTCGGGCAGCGAGGGCTGCCACAGCACGAAGTCGAGGGGGTCGCGCTTGTGGGGGTCGTCGGGGTTGCCGCCGCGCTCGGCCGCCAGGACCAGCATCTGCTCGCGGGTGTAGCCGCTGAGCTCGCCGAACTGCGGGTACGTGCCGACCTCGAAGTAGACCGAGCCGCCCGACTCGTAGGCGTGGCCGGAGTCGAGGACCATCCCGATGAACCCGCGGATGTCGGCGATGGCCGAGGTGGCGCGCGGCTCGGACCACGCCGGGAGCATCTCCAGCCGCACCATGTCGGCGTCGAAGCGGGCCAGCTCGCCGGCCGCCAGGTCGAGGTAGTGCACGCCCAGCTCGCGGGCCTTCGGGAGGATGCTGTCGTCGACGTCGGTGACGTTGCGCACGCAGCGCGTGTCGAACCCCTGGTCCCGCAGCCGCCGCTGCAGCACGTCGTAGGTCAGGTAGGTCGCCGCGTGGCCCAGGTGCGTCGAGTCGTACGGCGTGATGCCGCACGTGTACATGGTGACGGTGCGCGCCGCGGGCACGAACGGGACGACGTCGTCCTTGGCGGTGTCGTAGAGGCGCACGGGGGCACCGTAGCGGCGGGGGTCGCCCCCCACCCGGCTACTCGGACGGGGTCTCGGCCTCCGGCATGCCGGTGAACCGGATGGCGACGCGGGTCTTGTACTTCATGTTGACGCTCAGCAGCACGGCCGAGAACGCCTCGATGGGGGCCGCGACCGACAGCGGGCCGGCGTCGATGGCGCGGAGGTCCGGGATGCGCGCCACGATCTCCATGGTGGTGGCCGTGGCCTGCTGGTGGTCGGAGCAGATCAGCACGTCGGACTCCACGGGGTGGCGCAGGTCGCCGAGCTCCTTGGCCGGAACGTGGTGCATGGTGGCCGACACCAGCGACTTCGGCAGCGCCGCCTGGATCGACGCGGCCACCGAGCCGCGCGGCGGCACGAGCGGCTGGAACTCCGGGCCGACCTTGATGAGCGCGTTGGCCATGGAGATCACGACCTTGCCGGCCAGCTCCGCCGAGCACTCCGACACCGTCTCGGCAGCGGCGTCCCAGGGCGTGGCCACGACCACGACGTCGGCCGACGAGGCGTCACGGTTGTCGCCGGCCTCGAGCGAGAGGTGCCGGTCCGGCCACTTCGCCACGATCTTGTCGCGGACCTCGAGGGCCCGGTACTTCGACCGGGAGCCCATGACCACGTCGTAGCCGACGTCGGCCAGACGGGTCGCAAGACCGCTGCCGGCGGGACCAGTTGCACCAAGTACGCCAATTCGCATCCGGAGAGCCTGCCGGGACGGTCGTCAGGACGCAACATGGCCGGGACGGGCCGCCCGGCACGGCCGCAGGCGCGTCAGGCCCAGTCGACCAGCGCGGGCGGGAGCACCGCGTCGGCCCGGCACCACACCCGCTCGACCGCGCCCCGGGCCAGGTCGCCCGCCATCCCCACCTCGAAGTACGGGTCCTCCTGGCTCGGGTAGCACGCCATGACCCGCTTCTGGAGGTCCGCGGTGACGGGGCCGGACACCTCGTGGACGCGCACGTCGGGCCCGAGCCGCGCCGCCTGCGCCGCAATGCCCTCGGGGTCCAGGTGCCCGGCGTAGGGGCGGTCCTCGTAGAACGCCACGGGCACGGCGCCCGACACCGTCGGGCTCAGGGTCGCGGCGGTGACCGTCAGGTGGTCGACGTGCCCCTCGAGGCCCAGCGGGGCCAGCACCACGTCGGGGCGGGTCGCCCGCACCTCCTCGAGCACCCGGTCGGCCACCGCGGCGGCGATCGGGGTGCCGGTCATGTCGGTGCGCGGGTCCAGCAGCGTCGAGGGGTCGACGTCGCCGCGCAGGAGCGCCTCGGCGAAGTCGGCCCGGCGCCACCGGTAGCCGAACCGCCGGGCCGCCCGGGACTCCTCCCGCCGACGGATCGCGGTCGCCAGCCACGCCCGGCCCGGCGTCGGGTGGAACCAGCGGGTCCAGTTGCTGCGGCCGAAGACGACGAGCGAACGGACCTCGCACTGCGACAGGGCGCCCGACGTGAGGCTGGTGGCCAGCGACAGCGGGACGTCGTCGTAGTGGGGCGACAGCACCAGCACGGTGGTGCGGCGGTCGGGCGCAGGGCGGTCAGCCATTCAGTCCTCCGGCCGGTCAGTCTCGTCGAGGATGTCGCCGAAGATCTCCTCCACCAGGTCCTCGACCGTCACGAGCCCCATCAGCGACGGCCGGGCGCCGCCGCCGGGGCGGTGCTCCACGACCGCCAGGTGGCGCCGGACCCGGAGGATGTCGGCCAGGACCTCGTCGAGCACCGCGGTCCCGTCGACGCGCGACGCCGGCCGCACCAGCGTCACCGGGAGCGGCTCGTCCCGGGCGGCGGGGTCCAGCCCGATCAGGTCCTTCACGTGCAGGAAGCCGGTCACCTCGCCGTCGGGCGCCTGCACCAGGATCCGCGAGTGGCCGGACTGCAGGATCAGCTCCTCGGCCTGCGCGACCGTGGCGCCGTGGGGCACCACGACGAGCAGGTGGGCGGGGGTCATGACCTCGGCCACCGGGCGGGCGCCGAAGACCATGGCGCCCGACAGCCGGACCAGCTCCTCGGCGGTGAGCTCGCCCCCGGTGTGGGCCGCCTCGAGGACGACGGCGAGCTCCTGGGGCGTGTGGGCCTCGACGAGCTCGTCGGTGGGGTCGACGCCCAGCAGCCGTGTCCCGGCCCGGGCCGTTGCGTAGAGGACCACGACCACCGGCCGCACCATGGCCGCGACCAGCCGGTGGACGGGGACGAGCGCCATCGCGGTGCGCTCGGGGGCCGCCAGGGCGAAGGACTTCGGGATCATCTCCCCCAGCACCATGTGGACCAGGGCCACGAGCGTGAGCGCGACCGCCAGGCCCAGGCCGGTGGCCAGGCCCTCCGACATCGGCGTGAGGCCGAACAGGTGCTCCACCGCGCCGCCGACGACCGGCTCCACCAGCCAGCCGAGCAGCAGCGACATGACCGTGATGCCGAGCTGGCTGGCGGCCAGCTGGAGGTTGAGCGTGCGCATGCCGGCGAGCGCGGCCCGGGCCCCGAACCGGCCCTCCTCCGCCATCGCCTCCACCCGGACCCTCCGGGCCGCGAGCAGCGCGAACTCCACGGCGACGAAGAAGCCGTTGGCCGCCACCAGGACCAGGCCCAGGAGCACGCCCCGCAGCACGCTCACGACCGGCCCCCGCCCGTCCAGCCGGCCGGCGGCAGGACGCGGACCTTGTCGATCCGCAGCCGGTCCAGCCGCGCGACCGTGAGGGTCCAGCCGTCGTGCTCGACCACGTCGCCCAGGGTGGCCAGGCGACCGAGCCGGTCCAGCAGGAACCCCGCCAGCGTCTCGAACTCCCCCTCGGGCAGCACGAGGCCGCACTGCTCCTCGACCTCGTCGGCGTGGAGCTGGCCCGACAGCACGACGCCGCCGGCGCGGTCGCGCCGGGGCCGGACGGTCGGCGCGTCGTACTCGTCGTCGATCTCGCCCACGATCTCCTCGAGGAGGTCCTCGACCGTGATGATCCCGGCCGTGCCGCCGTACTCGTCGAGCACCACGGCGAACTGGCCGCCGCCGGTGGTGAGCTGCGCGAAGAGCTCGGGCAGGCCCTTGGACTCGGGGACGAACGGCACCTCCTGCACCAGGTCCGACAGGGGTGCGGTGCGCCGGGCCGACGGGTCCACGGTGAGCACGTCCTTGGCCCGGACCACGCCGACCACGTCGTCGAGGTCGCGGCGGCACACGGGGAACCGCGAGAAGCCGGTGGCCACCGCGGCGTCGACCAGGTCCCCGACCGTGCCGTCCTCGCGCAGCCACTGGACGGCGGTGCGCGGGGTGAGCGCCTCCTCGACCCGCTTCTCCTCGAACCGGAAGGCCCGGTGGACGAGCTCGGCGTCCTCGGGGTCGAGCCGCTCGGCGAGCGAGGCGTCGGTCGAGGAGCGCACCAGGTGCTGCAGCTCCTCCCGGCTCCGGGTGCCGGTGAGCTCCTCGGCGGGCTCCAGGCCGACGGCCCGCACGACCCGGTCGGCCAGCCGGTTGCAGGCCCGGACGACCGGGCCCACCACCCACGTGAAGCCGCGGATCGGCGCCGAGAGCCGCAGTGCCGCCGGCATGGGGCTCGCCACGGCGACGGACTTGGGGACCAGCTCCCCCACGACCATCTGCAGGGCCGTGGTCAGGACGAGGGCGGCGGCGACCGACCAGCCGAGCGCCCGGGGCCCGGTGGCCCAGCGGCCGACGAGCGGCTCGAACAGCGGGGCCACCACCGGTTCGGCGAGCACGCCCAGGCCGAGCGAGCAGATGGTGATGCCGAACTGGGCGCCCGACAGGTGCAGGTTGAGCCGCTCGAGGACCCCGAGCGCCGTCGCGGCGCCGCGTACGCCGTCCTGGGCGGCCATGGCGACCTTGGTGCGGTCCACGGCGACCAGCGCGAACTCGACCGCGACGAAGAACGCGTTGAGCAGGATGAGGACGACGACCCCGGCCAGGCCGACAGCGGACACGCCGCGCAGTGTACGGGTCAGGGCCCCGGGCCCCCGGACCTGCGGCGTCGCTAACCTGCCGGCATGTCCCGCACCGAGCGCTCCGCCGACGCCGTCCGCGCCGCGGCCCGGCTGGCAAAGGTGGCGGGGACCGCGCTCGTCGAGGCCGACCTCACGCTGCCGCAGTACCGGGTGCTGGTGTTCCTCGACGCCGGCGAGCGTCCGGCGTCGCACGTCGCCGCGCTGCTCGGCGTGGCCCCCTCCACCGTGACCGCGGCGGTCGACGGGCTCGTGGCCCGTGGCCTGGTCGAGCGGCGGGCCGACCCGGCCGACCGGCGGAAGGTCGTCCTGGCGCTGACCACGGCCGGCCGCGGGGCACTGCGCCGGGGCGACGACGTCGTCGCCGCCCGCCTCGACCGGCTGCTGGGGTTCCTGGAGGTCGACGAGGCCGAGACCGTGCTGGTGGGCCTCGCCCACCTGAACCGTGCCATGGAGCGGTCCCTGGCGGAACGGTTCGGGCCGCCGGCCGGCGACCCCGGGCCGTGAGCGGGTCGGCCGGCCCCGTCCTGCGGCTGCAGGGCGTCGGCCTCACGCGGGACGGCCGCGACCTGCTCGACGGGGTCGACTGGACCGTCGAGGCCGGCACCAACTGGGTGGTGCTCGGGGCCAACGGGTCCGGGAAGACGTCGCTCGTGCGCATCGCCGCGCTCTACGACCATCCGACGCGGGGCACCGTCGAGGTGCTCGGCGGCCGGCTCGGCACCGCGGACGTCCGGACGCTCCGCCGCCGGGTCGGTCTGGTCAGCCACGCCATGTCCGACCTGGTCCGGCCCCGGCTGACGGCCACCGAGGTGGTCGTGTGCGCCAAGTACGCCGCGCTCGAGCCGTGGTGGCACACGTACACCGACGACGACCACGACCGGGCCCGCTCGCTGCTGGCGGCGCGGGGCGTCGGGGAGCTCGCCGACCGTCCGTTCGGCTCCTTGTCGTCGGGCGAGCGCCAGCGGGTGCTGCTGGCCCGGACCCTGATGGCCGACCCCGGGCTGGTCCTGCTCGACGAGCCCAGCGCCGGGCTGGACCTGGGCGGGCGGGAGGAGCTCGTCGACGTCCTCGAGCAGCTGGCCGCCGACCCGACGGCCCCGCCGGTGGTCCTGGTCACGCACCACGTGGAGGAGGTCCCCCAGTCGTTCTCCCACGTCCTGGCGCTCCACGCCGGCACGGTGCTCGGCCAGGGACCGCTGGCGACGACGCTGGACGGTCCGCTCGTGAGCCGGTGCTTCGGCCGCCCGTTCGAGGTCCGGCGGCGCGCCGGACGCTGGTCCGCGCACCGCGCCGCGCCCTAGCGGCCCGCCGGGTCAGACCGCGGTCGAGCGCTCGAGGACCACGACGCTGCGCCCCTCGACCCGGAGCGGCGCCCCGCCCGCCACGGTCCGCCCCGGTCCGTCGGGGGCGGCGTCCGACGTGTCCACCCGCACCGTCCAGCTCCCGCCCCACTCGTCGGGCGGGAGCACCCAGTCGACGGTGCCCTCCGGCGGGTGGACCAGCACCATGACGGTCGGACCCACCACCGGGTTGCCCCGCGCGTCGGTCTCGGCGAGCGCCCCGTTGAGCCACATGCCGACCGAGGCGGCGCCCGCCCAGTCCTCGTCGCGCATCGGCCGGCCGTCGGGGGCGAACCAGACGATGTCGGGGTGCGCCGCGCCCGGCGCCGGACGGCCCGTCAGGAACCGGCGGCGGCGCAGCGCCGGGACCTCCCGGCGCAGCTGCACCAGCTGCCGGCACAGCGCCAGCAGGTCGGCGTCGGCCGCCGACCAGTCCACCCACGACAGCTCGTTGTCCTGCGCGTAGCCGTTGTTGTTGCCCTGCTGGGTCCGGCCCAGCTCGTCGCCGGCCAGGAGCATCGGCACGCCCTGGGAGACGAACAGCGTGGTCAGCAGGTTGCGGCGCTGGCGGGCCCGCAGCGCCAGGACCGCCGGGTCGTCGGTCGGTCCCTCGGCCCCGCAGTTCCACGAGCGGTTGTCGTCGGTGCCGTCGCGGTTGTCCTCCCCGTTCGCCCAGTTCACCTTGTGCTCGTAGGCCACCAGGTCGGCCAGCGTGAAGCCGTCGTGGGCCGTCACGAAGTTGATGCTCGCGTGCGGCCGGCGGCCGTCGTCCTCGTAGAGGTCCGACGAGCCCGTCAGCCGGGCGCCCATCTCCCCGAGCGTCCCCGGCACGCCCCGCCAGACGTCGCGCACACAGTCGCGGTAGCGGCCGTTCCACTCCGACCACAGCGGCGGGAAGTTCCCGACCTGGTAGCCGCCCTCGCCCACGTCCCACGGCTCGGCGATCAGCTTGACCTGGCTGACCACCGGGTCCTGCTGGATCAGGTCGAAGAACGCCGAGAGCCGGTCGACGTCGTGCAGCTCGCGGGCGAGCGTGGCAGCCAGGTCGAACCGGAACCCGTCCACGTGCATCTCCTCCACCCAGTAGCGGAGGCTGTCCATGATCAGCTGCAGCACGTGGGGGTGGCGCATGTTCAGGGTGTTGCCGGTCCCCGTGTAGTCCACGTACTGCGACGGGTCGTGGGGGTCGAGCCGGTAGTAGGCGCGGTTGTCGAGCCCCTTGAACGACAGCACCGGCCCGCCCGCACCGGCCTCGGCCGTGTGGTTGTAGACGACGTCCAGGATCACCTCGATGCCGGCGGCGTGGAGCGTCTGCACCATCACCTTGAACTCCTGGACCTGCTGGCCGCGCCCGCCGCCCTGGGCGTACTCGTCGTGCGGGGCGAAGAACCCGATCGAGTTGTAGCCCCAGTAGTTGCGCAGCCCGGCGGCGACCAGGCGCCGGTCGTGCACGAACTGGTGGACGGGCATCAGCTCGACGGCGGTCACGCCGAGCTCCTGCAGGTGCGCGAGGACGGCCGGGGCGCACAGCCCCAGGTAGGTGCCGCGCAGCTCCTCGGGGACCCCGGGGTGCCGGGCCGTGAAGCCCTTGACGTGGACCTCGTACAGGACCGTCTCGTTCCACGGGGTGCCCGGCCGCCGGTCGCCGGCCCAGTCGAACCAGGGGTTCACCACGACGGACCGCGGCACGTACGGCGCCGAGTCCACGCGGCTCGCGGCGTCGAGCACGTCCTCCCCGCCGAACGTCGTCCCCCAGTCCACCGGCCCCTCGACGGCGCGTGCGTAGGGGTCCAGGAGCAGCTTGCACGGGTCGTGCAGGTCCCCCGGCTCGCGGTGGGGCCCCCGGACGCGGTACCCGTAGCGGGTCCCGGGCCCGACGTCGGGCAGGTAGCCGTGCCAGACGTAGCCGACGCACTCCGGGAGCGGCACCGTCGTCTCCGTGCCGTCGTCGTCGAACAGGCACAGGTCCACCTGGGCGGCCTGCTCCGAGAAGACCGAGAAGTTGGTGCCCGCCCCGTCCCAGGACGCGCCGAGCGGGTAGGGGCGGCCGGGCCAGACGCGCTGCGGCGACGCCGGGCCGCTCACGTGGCGGCCCCGCCCACGACCGCGACGAGCCGGGGGCGTGACCGTTCGATCTCGTCGGCGAGCAGCCGGTCGAGCAGCGGCATCCACATGGAGCCCCCGTAGTGGAGCCGCATGACCAGCTGGCTCCCGTCCGCACCGGCCGACGCCGCCGGGCGCACCTCTGCGGACAGCACCCAGGCGCTGTGGCTGCGGCCGTCCGTCTCGGCCCGCTCGAACCGCACCGTGCCGTCGTCGGCCGACGTCCGCACCATACGGAGCCGCTTGGAGCGGCGCAGCGGCCCGAGCTGCCCCTGCAGCACGACCGACCAGGCCGGGCCGGGGTCGCCCGGCTCGGCGGGCAGCGGCTCCACTGAGCGCACGATGTCGAGCCAGTCCGCGTAGGTCCCCAGGTCGGCGACGACGGCGAACACGGGCGCCGGCGCGTAGGGCGCCTCCATCGAGGCCGTCACGTCCACGGCACGCCCTCCCGGCTGGCAGTCGGTGCGGCGGAGGAGGACATGGCCCAAGTCTGCCGCGCGGCGGGGGACGGCAGGTGGCTGCGTGCGGCCGGCCGGGTGCCGCGGCCGGCGCGGTCGACGAGCCCCAGGACCACGGCACACACCACCACCAGCACGCACGAGAGCGCCATGGCCTGCCCGTAGCCGGCCGCCCCCGGCCGCCCCAGGAGCCGGGCGACCAGCACGGGCAGCGTCGGCCGGTCCGAACGGACCACGAACGCCGTGGCGCCGAACTCCCCCAGGCAGGCCACGAACGCGAGGCCGGCCCCGGCGGCGACCGCGCCCCGCACCGCCGGCAGCTCGACCTCCCACCAGCGTGCGCGCCGGCTGCGGCCCATGACGGCGGCGGCCGACAGCAGGGACGGGGGCACGGCCCGGAGCGCCGGCGCGACCACCCGCACCACGAGGGGCAGCGCCACCACCGACTGGACGAGCGGGACGACCCACCACGACGCGCGCAGGTCGACCGGCGGACGCCCGACGGCGAGCAGCATGCCCAGGCCCACGGTGGTCGCCGACACCCCGAGCGGCAGCAGGAGGACACGGTCCGACGCACCGCCGGCGCGGTGGGCCACGCCCCGGGCGGCGGCCAGCCCGACGACCAGCGCCAGCAGGGCGGCCACGGCGGAGGACGCGAGCGAGTAGCCCACGGCCCGGACCGGGGGGACCGAGAGCGCGGTCCCGGCGACCACCGACCCGAGCCGGGTCCAGTTCTCCACCGACCACGCCGGACCCAGACGGAACGACCGGACGAACAGGGTCAGCACCGGCACCACCGACACGGCCCCGACGACGAGCACCGTGCCGGCCACCAGCAGCCGGGCGGCGACGCCCTGGGGCGGCCGGGCCGGGTCGACGCCCGAGCCGTGGGCCCCGCGGACCGACGCGGCGACCCGCCCGTAGACCGCGAGCGCGCCGACCACGGCGAGCAGCTGCACCGCCGAGAGCACCGCGGCGCCCGACACGTCGAACTGCCGGGTGGCACGGACCCAGATCTCCACCTCCACGGTCGTGACACGTCCCCCGCCGAGCACCAGCAGCACGCCGAAGCTGGTGAGGCAGTAGAGGAACACCACGACCGACGCCGCCCCCAGCGCGGGCGCCACGGCGGGCAGGACGGCGCGCCGGAAGACGGCGGCGGGCCGCAGCCCGAGCATGCGGGCCGCCGCGGACAGCGACGCCGGGACCCCCGCCAGCGCCACGCCCACCGTCCGCACCACCACGGCCAGGTTGAACGCGAGGTGGGCGACCAGCACGGCGGACCAGGTGCCGCGCGCGTCGACCAGCCCGCCCGGCCCGAGGACCGCGGCGAACGCGGCGCCCACCACCACCGTCGGCAGCACGAAGGGCACCGTGACGGCGACGAGCAGCGCGGCCCGGCCGGGGAAGCGGTAGCGGTAGAGCACCCAGGCCACCGGGACCCCGACCACCAGCGTCAGTGCGCACGACAGTGCGGCCTGGCCGAACGTGACACCGACCAGCCGCCACGTCCGGGCCGACGACAGGACCCGGACGGCGGCACCGGTCCCCCAGGCGCCGTCCGGACGGGCGGCGGCCAGCAGCACGGCCACGACCGGGACGCCGACCAGCACCAGGACGGCCCCGACGGCGACGCCGGAGAGCGGGGAACGCCGGTCGCGCCGGGTCACTCGAACAGGTTCCGCCACCGCTCGACCCACGCGTCGCGCCGTGACGCCGCGAGCGGTGCCGGCACCGACATCGGGGAGGGGGCGCGCGCGGCCCACTGCTCGAACTGCGGCGGGAGGGGCACGCCGTCGACGACGGGCAGGACGTAGTTGGACAGCGGCAGCTCCTGCTGCCACTCGGGGCTGAGCATGACGTCCACCAGCTGGCGGGCCAGCTCCGGTTGCGGCGCGCCGCGCAGCACGCCGGCGTACTCGACCTGGGCCGAGCACGAGTCCACGAGCACCGTCGACTGCGGCTCGGTGCGGGCGCCCTCGCTCAGGACCACCTCGGCGGGCGGGCTGGTCGCGTACGACAGCACCAGCGGCCGGTCGCCGCCGGACACCGTGTAGTCGGTGAAGTAGGCGTCGTCCCACGACGGCCGCACGCGGACGCCGTTGTCCTTCAGGCGCGACCAGAGGTCGAACGCGCCGTCCTCGCCGTAGCGGCCGACCGTGCCGGCGAGCAGCGCCAGGCCCGGGGAGGAGGTGACCGGGCTCTCGACCACCAGCAGGTCCCGGTACCGCGGCGCGGCCAGGTCCTCGAGCGACGACGGCGGCGCCAGGCCCTTGTCGGCGAACCACGCCGCGTCGACGTTCACGCAGACGTCACCGGTGTCGACCGGCACCAGCCGCGCCCCGGCCGGACCCTCGAGCCGGTACCGCTCCGGCACCTTCGCCAGGCCGGGGGGCGAGTACGGGACGAGCAGGTCCTCCTTCAGCGCCGTGCCGGCCGAGAGGTTGTCGACGCCGAACAGCACGTCGCCCTCGGGCGC
>CAIYXG010000372.1 GCA_903930035.1 uncultured Actinomycetes bacterium
GGGTCCTCGGCGAGCTCGGAGTGCACTTCGACCTGTGGTTCTCCGAGAAGGCGATGGTGGGGACGGGCGCCATCGAGGTCACGCTGGCCGACCTGCGCGAGCGCGGGTTCGTGATCGAGCCCGACGACCCCGGCGGCGACGGCGCCGTGTGGCTGCGGTCGACGGACTTCGGCGACGACAAGGACCGTGTGCTGGTCAAGGCCGACGGCGAGTTCACCTACCTGCTGCCCGACATCGCGTACCACCGCAACAAGTTCGCCCGGGACTTCGACCTGCTCATCAACGTGTGGGGGGCCGACCACCACGGCTACGTGGCCCGCATGAAGGCGGCCGTCCAGGCGCTCGGGCACGAGCCGGCGGACCTCGAGGTCGTCATCACCCAGCTGGTCCGGCTCGAGCGCGGCGGCGAGGAGGTCCGGATCTCCAAGCGCTCCGGCAACCTCATCACGCTCGAGGACCTCATCGACGAGGTCGGCGCCGACGCCGTGCGCCTCACGTACCTGCTCCAGTCGGTGGACTCGCCCCAGACGGTGGACCTGGACCTCATTGCCAGCCAGTCCAACGAGAACCCGGTGTTCTACGTCCAGATGGCCCACGCCCGCCTCTGCAACGTGGCCCGCGTGGCGGGGGAGCGGGGCGTCTCGCAGGTCCCGCTGGCCCAGACCGACCTGTCGCTGCTCGTCCACGAGCGCGAGCTCGAGGTGCTCCGTCAGCTGTTCGTCCTGCCCGACACCGTGGCCCTGGCCGCCCGTGAGCGCGCGCCCCACAAGGTCACGACCTGGGTCCGCGAGCTGGCGGCCGCCGTCCACGGCTTCTACCACGACTGCCCGATCCTCTCGCCCGACACGCCCGAGGACCTGCGGCAGGCCCGGTGGTGGCTGTCCGAGGCGGCGGCCAACGGCCTCCGCGTCGGGCTGGGCCTGCTCGGCGTGTCGGCCCCGGAGCAGATGTGAGCGCCGGACCCGTCCCCCCGTACCTGCTGCCCGACACGGCCACCGCCGACGACCGCGGCCGCCTGCAGGTCGGCGGCGTCGACGTCCTGGACCTGGCCGAGGAGTTCGGGACGCCGCTGTTCGTCTACGACGAGGTGCACCTGCGCAGCCGCTGCCAGGAGGCCCGGTCCATCCTGGGCGAGCGCGGCGCCATCTACGCCAGCAAGGCGTTCCTGTGCCGCGCCATGGCCCGGCTCGTGGCCGAGGAGGGGCTCCGGATCGACGTCGCGACCGGCGGCGAGCTCCACGTCGCGCTGGCCGCCGGCGTGCCCGCCGACCGCGTCGTGCTCCACGGGAACAACAAGTCGCGTGCCGAGCTGACCACCGCCCTCGAGGTCGGCGTCGGCCGCATCGTGGTCGACTCCCACGACGAGCTCGACCGCATCGAGTCGCTCGTGGCGTCCGGCCTGCCGCGGCCGTCGGTGCTCCTCCGCATCAACCCGGGCATCGAGGTGCACACCCACGAGCACGTCCGCACCGGCAACCTGGACTCCAAGTTCGGGTTCCCGCTGCCGACGGGCCAGGCGGCCGAGGCGCTCGACCGTGCGGCCGCCAGCCCGGCGGTCGACCTGTCCGGGCTGCACCTCCACATCGGGTCCCAGGTGTTCAGCGTGGCCAACTTCCTGGAGGGCCTCCGTGCCGTGGCGCCCTTCGTGGTCGAGGCCGACCTGCCCGAGCTCGTCGTGGGTGGCGGCCTGGGCGTCGCCTACGTCGAGGGCGAGCGCGCGCCGAGCATCACCGAGTGGGCGACCGCGATCGTGGAGGGGTGCCGGAGCGTCGGCATCCGCTCCGAGATCGCCGCCGAGCCCGGCCGGTCCATCGCGGCGTCGGCCGCGCTGACGCTCTACGAGGTGGGCACCGTGAAGTTCATCCCCGGTGTCCGCACGTACGTGTCGGTCGACGGGGGCATGAGCGACAACCCGCGGCCCGTGCTCTACGGCTCCGGCTACGAGACGTTCCTGCCCCGCGCCGTCGGGGCGGAGCGCGAGATGCCGATCCGGCTGGTCGGCAAGCACTGCGAGTCGGGCGACCTGCTGGTCCGGGAGGGCCACGTGCCGGGCGACCTGCACGTGGGTGACGTGGTGGCCACGCCCGTCACCGGCGCCTACGGCCACTCGATGGGCTCCAACTACAACA
>CAIYXG010000373.1 GCA_903930035.1 uncultured Actinomycetes bacterium
CGCCAGGTGCACGGTCCGGCCGGCCGCCGCCAGCGACTCGGCCACCGACACCCCGACCGGGCCGCCGATCGGGTCCCACACGAGCACCGCGCCCTCGCCGAGCACGCCGTCGAGGTCGTCGAGCCCGTCGAGCACCTCGGCCGCCGTGCGGACGCGGGCGCTCGGCGTGGTGCGGAAGGTGGTCTCCCCCGGCCGGCCGCCGGTCGCCACCACCACGCGCACGCCGCCCGCCAGGTCCTCGACCGCCGCCTCGGAGCCGGTCTCGACCGTGACGCCCAGACGGCGGCACTCGGCCTCGAGCCAGTCGACCAGCAGGGCCAGCCGCTCGCGGCCCGCACCCCGGGCCGCCGTCCGCACCGCACCGCCCAGGCGGTCGGACCGCTCGACCAGCCGCACCTGGTGGCCGCGGAGCGCGCTCACCCGGGCCGCCTCGAGCCCCGCCGGGCCGCCGCCCACGACCACCACCGGGTCGGGCGCGAGGGTGTCGCTGCGCACGTCGGGGTCGGTCGTCTCGTGGCCCGAGCGGGGGTCGGCGATGCACGACACGATCGGGTTCCGGTTGTCGCGGACCTGGCAGACCTGATTGCAGAGCACACAGGGACGGACCTGCTGCGGGGTGCCGGCGCGGAGCTTGGCGACCAGCAGCGCGTCGGCGATCTGGGCCCGGGTCATCTCGACCGCGTCGGCCACGCCGTCGGCGACGGCCCACTGCGCCTGGTCGACGTCGACCACCGAGCCCTGGAGCACCACGGGCACCCGGCCGTCGGTCCGGGCCCCGACCTCGGTCCGGACGGCGCGGCAGACATCCACGTTGAACCCCGTCGGCGTGTGCCCGTCCGGCCGGGTGGCGCCGACCGAGAAGATCGAGCCGCGCACCACCGTGAGCAGGTCGACGCGGGCGTCGTCGAGCGAGCACAGGTCGGCGGCCAGGCCGGGGGCCTGCTCGGGAGTGATGCCGGCCCACGGGGCCAGCTCGTCGCACGACAGCCGCAGGGCCACCACGGCGTCGGGCCCCACCGCCGCCCGCACGGCGGCCAGCACCTGCCGGGCGAACAGCGTACGGTCCTGGCCCCACTCGTCGTCGCGCTGGTTGGTCAGCCCGGACAGGAACTGTCGGACCAGCGAGTACTGGCCGGCGTTGACCTCCACGCCGTCGCAGCCGGCGCGCACCGCGAGCGCCGCCGACCGGGCGAACCCGTCGACGACCGCGGCGACGTCGGCGGCCTCCATCCACTTGGGGACCTCGCGGGTGTTGACCTCGGGGACCCGGGAGGGGGCCAGCAGCGGGAGCTGGTTCCAGTGCGAGGTGGACTGGCCGCCCGCGTGGCCCAGGGCCGCCAGCACCAGGGCGCCCTCGGCGTGGCAGGCGTCGGCCACCGCGGCCCAGCCCTCGGCGCACTCGGCCGCCAGCGGCGCCCGCTCGTAGGGCTGGTCGGAGTCGTGGACCGACGCCTCCTCCACCACGACGATGCCGGCGCCCCCCTCGGCGCGGCGCCGGTAGTAGGCGACGTGGCGGTCGGAGATGCTGCGGCCCCGGCCCAGGTTGGTCTCGTGCGGCCCGAAGACCACCCGCGACGGCGCCGTGCGCGACCCGACGACGAGGGGCTCCAGCAGCTCTGGCACGCGCCCATGCTGCCGCGTCGGGAGCGTCGCCCCCAACCTGCGCGGGTCCCGTCACGGGTTCGCAGGACGGCGGGGTGGGGCCGGGGCACCATGGGGGCATGGAGCTCTCCGACGCCATGCGCACCACCGGGGCGGTCCGGGAGTTCGTGGGCGGCCCGGTCCCCCACGACGTCCTGCACGCCGTCCTCGACGACGCCCGGTTCGCCCCGAGCGGCGGGAACCGGCAGGGCTGGAGGGTCGTCGTGCTCGACGACCCCGACCTCCGTCGGCAGCTGGGCGCGCTGTGCGCGCCCGTGTGGGGCGAGTACCTGGCCCAGACGGCGGCCGGCGAGACGCCGTTCTCGGTGGTGCGCCCCACGTCGGTCGACCTGGCCGCCGCGGCGGCGCAGCCCCCGCCGAACCCGCTGCTCGACGACCTGGCCGGCGCGCCCGCCGTGCTGGTGGTGGCGGTCGACCTGACCGCCCTGGCAGTGACCGACCGGGACCTGGGCCGTCCGTCGGTCGTGGGCGGCGGGTCCGTCTACCCGTTCTGCCAGAACCTGCTGCTCGCCGCCCGCGACCGCGGCCTGGGCGGCGTGATGACCACCTTCCTGGCCCGGGCCGAGGAGCAGGCGGGCCCGCTGCTCGGCCTGCCGGCGGACCACGCGCTCGTCGCCATGGTCGTGCTGGGGACCCCGTCGCACCAGCCCGCCCGCCTGCGGCGCAGGGCCGTCGAGGAGTTCACGACCGTCGACCGGTTCGACGGTGCGCCGTTCCGACCCTGAGGGTCAGCGCCTGCGGGCCATGAGCAGCCCGTCGCCCACGTTGAGGAGCACCGGCTCGACCCGCGGGTCGGCCGCGACGTGGTCGTTGACCTCCCGGATCGCCACCACGTCGGGGTCGGTCGAGCCCGTGACCACCTCGCCGAAGTAGAGGGCGTTGTCGAGGACCACGACGCCCCCGGGACGGACCAGCGGCAGCAGCAGCTCGTAGTAGGTGCGGTACCCGCCCTTGTCGGCGTCCAGGAACACCAGGTCGAGCGGCTCGTCGGTGGTGAACCGGGCCAGCGTCTCTGCCGCCGGGCCGATCACCACGTCGATGCGGTCGGCCACGCCCGCCCGCGCCCAGAACGGCCGGCCCACCGACACGTACTCGTCGTTCACGTCGAAGCAGGTCAGGCGGCCGTCCTCGGCCAGGCCCTCGGCGATGCACAGCGCCGACAGCCCGGTGAAGGTCCCCACCTCGACGGCCCGCCGCGCGCCGAGCAGCCGTGCCAGCCAGGTCAGGAACGGGCCCTGCTCCTCGGCGATCTGCATGATCGCCCAGTCCCCGGTGGCCTCCAGGGTGGCGGCCATGAGCTGCTCGCGCACCGGGCTACCGGGCAGCGAGTGGCCCACCAGGTACTGACGGAGCTCGGGCGTGACGGCGACCCCCTTGGACGACGGGTCGGCCACGTCAGCCCCGGCGGCGGGTGGGCTTCAGCGTCACCGGCGACGGGAGCGGGACGCCCGGCCGCGAGTGGTCCTGCATGGGCCGCGGGGCCGGGCCGCCGGCGGCGGCGACCGCGGCGAGCAGCGGCTCGGCGTTGCCCAGGACGCACTCGGGGTCGGGGTCGGTCAGCTCCAGGCCGACGAAGAACTTCGACGCCATGCAGCCGCCCTGGCACGCGTCGTAGGCGCCGCAGCTGGTGCACGCACCCTCGCTGTCGGGCTCGCGCAGCGACGAGAACAGGTCCGACGTCCGCCACACGCCCGTGAACCCGCCGGCGTCGCGGACGTTGCCGGCCAGGAACTCGTCGTGGATCACGAAGGGGCACGCGTAGACGTCGCCCACCGGGTCGATCAGGCACACCACGCGGCCGGCGCCGCACAGGTTCAGCCCGGGGAGCGCCTCGCCCAGCGCGGAGAGGTGGAAGAACGAGTCGCCGGTGAGGACGTCGGGCCGGTCCAGCAGCCAGTAGTAGAGCTGGCGCTGCTGGGCCTGGGTGGGGTGGAGGTCGTCCCACGAGTCGGCGCCCCGGCCCGACGGCCGCAGGCGGGTCACGCGGAGCTGGGCGCCGTAGTGGTCGGCGAGCGCCTTGTAGTCGTCGAGCTGGTCCACGTTGTGGCGCGTCACGACGAGGGAGATCTTGAACGGCCCGAAGCCGGCCGCCGCCAGGTGCTCCATGGCCTGCAGGGCGGCGGCGTGCGAGCCCTCGCCCCGCACGGCGTCGTTGACGGCCGCGTCGGCACCGTCGAGCGAGATCTGCACGTCGAGGTAGTCCATCCCCGCCAGGCGCCGGGCGGCCTCCGCGTCGATGTAGGTCCCGTTCGTCGAGAACTTCAC
>CAIYXG010000374.1 GCA_903930035.1 uncultured Actinomycetes bacterium
GGCGGCCTGCGGGACGTAGACCGGGACCTTCCGGACCACGACCACCGGCGCCAGGGCCGTGGTGGTGGTCGGTGCGGCCGTGGTCGTGGTGGTCGCCACCGCCGGCTGGGCGGTGGGACCTGCGGCGGCCTCGGCGGCCGAGGCGAGCGCCCCGGAGTGGCCGAGTGCGGCGACGATGCCGAACATGGCGGTGGTCGAGGCGCCGGCCACGGCGATCCGGGAGGCGGCGGCGGCGTGGCGCTTCTTGCGCTTCTTGCCCGCCGGGGCCCGCGTCGTGCCCTGGGTGGAGGACGGCTCAGTCATCGTCGTCCTCACCCTCGTACTCGGACTCGTACTCGTCGTCACGGTCGCCGCCGTGGTCGTCGTAGCCGGCGTCGTCATCGTCGTCCTGGTAGGAGGGGACGGTCGGGGCGGACGAGGTGGCCGTCGAGCCGGAGGAGCGCGAGGCGCTGCTCCTGCCCGCCGGGCTCGACGTCCCCGGCCCGGCGACGCTGCCGGACGACGAGGCGGCGCCGGAGGACGGGGCCGGCGCGGCCGGCGCCGGCGCCTCGGCCGGCACCGGGATGTAGACCGGCTCGTCGACGTAGATGGTGGGCGGGACCGCCGGGGCGGCCGGGGCCGCCGTGGTCGTCGAGCTCGTCGTGACGGCCGTGAGCTGGCCGGCCGGCGACGGGACACCGGTCTCCGCCCCGCCCAGGTTCATGGCGACCGCTGCGGTGCCGGCGGTCATGGTGAGCACGACGGCGCCGATGGCGGCGATGGTGGTTCGGGAGAAGTTCATGAGGTCACCCTACGGATCGCCGATCCAGAGGCCGGTTCGCAGACGGTGAGCAAACGGTAAAGATCCGCGGGCTGTGCAACGACCCAGAATCCAGCGTGTGCGACGCTGTCGGAGTGCGGATCCTGGTGGTCGAGGACGACCCCTCCATCTCTGAGCCACTGGTGGCAGGGCTCGCCCGACACGGGTTCGAGCCGACCCACGTCGGGACGGGCGCCGAGGCGATCGAGGCAGCTGCGGCCGCCGACGCCGTCCTGCTCGACCTGGGTCTGCCCGACGTCGACGGCGTCGAGGTCTGCCGGCAGGTCCGCCAGACCAGCAACGTGCCGATCATCGTGGTGAGCGCGCGGTCGGACGAGGTCGAGCGGGTCCTGCTCCTGGAGCTGGGGGCCGACGACTACGTCGTCAAGCCGTTCGGCCTGCGCGAGGTCGTCGCCCGGATCCGCGCCGTGGCCCGGCGCACCGGCGCCGGCGGCGGGCCCGTGGTGGCCGAGCGGACCGAGCTGGTCGCCGGACCGCTCCGGATCGACCTGCGGACGCACCAGGTCTTCGTGGACGGCACGGCCGTGGAGCTGACGCCCAAGGAGTTCGACCTGCTCGCGCACCTGGCGGCCGACCCCGGCGCCGCGCACTCGCGCCGCGACATCCTCGAAGAGGTGTGGGACCCGCACTGGTTCGGCTCGCCCAAGACGCTCGACGTCCACGTGGCCTCGCTCCGCAAGAAGCTCGGCCATCCGGAGTGGATCCAGGCGGTCCGCGGCGTCGGGTTCAAGCTGGTGGTCGACGCCGCCACATGACCCGACGCCTGCTCGCCTCCTACCTGCTGCTGGCGACCTTCATCCTCCTGGTCGTGGCACTGCCGCTCGGCATCACCTACACGCGGCGCGCCGAGGACCGGCTGCTCAACGACGTCGAGCGGGACGCCCGCGTGCTGGGCAGCCTGCTCGAGGAGCGCGTCGAGACCGGCGACACCGCCGGCGTGGCCCGCATCTCCCAGGAGTACACGGAGCAGTCGGGCGGGCGGGTCGTGGTGGTGGGCGGCACCGGGATCAGCCTGGTCGACTCCGGGGACCCGGCGGCCACCCCGCGCGACTTCTCGACCCGGCCCGAGTTCCGGCAGGCCCTCGACGGGAGCCAGGCCGCCGGCATCCGGCGGTCCGGCACGCTCAACGACGAGCTGGCCTACGTCGCCGTGCCGATCGCGTCCGGCAACGGCGTGAGCGGCGCCGTCCGGGTCACGTTCTCGACCGACCAGCTGCGCAACCAGGTGCGCGACTACTGGCTCAAGCTCGGGCTGCTCACGGCGCTGGTCCTGGGACTGGCGACCGGCCTCGGGTTCTTGATGTCGCAGTGGACCCTCGGGCCGGTCGAGACCCTGGAGGAGGGGGCGGAGCGCCTGGCGGGCGGCGACCTGAGCGGCCGGGCCAACGTGGACCGCGGCCCGCCCGAGCTGCGGCACCTGGCCACGACCTTCAACCTCATGGCCAGCCGGCTCGAGGGGCTGGTCGACTCCCAGCGCGCGTTCGTGGCCGACGCCTCCCACCAGCTCCGGACCCCGCTCACGGCGCTGCGGCTCCGGCTCGAGACGCTGGAGGACGAGCTGGGTGACGAGCCGGCGGTCCAGGCCGAGGTGGACGCCATCACCGCCGAGGTCGACCGGCTCGGCCACCTGGTGGAGGGTCTGCTGGCGCTCGCCCGCAGCGAGGGGGGCAACGTGGCCACCGTGACGGTCGACGCCGCAGCGGTCGCGGACGCCGCCGTGGTCCGGTGGGAGGCGCTGGCTGCCGAGCGGCGCGTCGCGGTCGTGCGCCACGGCGACGCCTCGGCGCCCTGCTCCGCCGTCGACGGCGCGCTCGAGCAGGTGGTCGACAACCTGGTCGACAACGCGCTCGACGCCGTGCCGCCAGGCACCTCGATCGAGGTGACCGTCTCCCAGCCCGGAGGTCCGCGGCCGGTCCAGGTGGTGGTGCGCGACCACGGTCCCGGCATGACCGACGAGGAGCGCGCGCGGGCCACCGACCGGTTCTGGCGCGGGCCCGCCTCGGCACCCTCCGGCACCGGTCTGGGCCTGGCCATCGTGCAGCACCTGGTCGAGTCCGGCGGCGGCACCTTCGAGCTCCGGGACCCCGACGACGGCCCCGGGCTGGAGGCAGTCGTCCGCCTGGCCCCGGCCGACGTCGTCGTCTGACCGTCCGGCGCCGCCCCCGCCGGTCATCGGCGGGCGGATGCCGCACGCCTACCATGCGGCACCCGGAGGTCACCATGAGAACGCTCACGCCCACCCAGTTCGACACCATCCTGCTGCTGGCCCGCCTGGTGGTCGGCCCGACCATCTTCTGGCACGGCTACAACAAGATGTTCCGGGGCGGGAAGATCGCGGGGACCGCCAACTGGTTCAACTCGATGGGCATGAAGCCCAACGGCACGGTGCACGCGTACGTCGCGGCGCTCACCGAGATGGGCACCGGCGTGCTGATGCTGCTCGGTCTGCTCACCCCGTTGGCCGCCGCGGGCATCGTGGGCCTCATGACGGTCGCCGGCTGGACCACCCACCGCAGGGCGTTCCTCATCACCAAGAGCGGGTTCGAGTACGTCCTGGTGCTCGGCACCCTGGCCACCGTGATCGGCGCGCTGGGACCCGGCGCCTGGTCGCTCGACCGTGCGCTCAAGCTGTCCCGCTACCTGCAGCCCGACTGGCGGGGGCTCGCCATCTCGCTCGGCCTGGGCCTGGGCGCCGGCATCCTCACGCTGGCGCTCTGCTACCGGCCCCCGGCACCGACCGACGACGGCGCCTGAGACCGGGCCGGCCCGCTAGGGGCGGAACCGGTCGCAGGCGGCGACCAGCGCGGCCGCGTTCTCGGGGTCGAACATCGAGTGCCCGGCGCCGGTGTTGACCACCAGCTCCGCCTCGGGCCACGCCCGGTGGAGGTCCCACGCCGTCCGCATGGGGCAGATGACGTCGTAGCGGCCCTGGACGACCACGGTCGGGATGTGGCGCACCCGGTCCACGCCGTCGAGCAGCTGGTCCTCGTGGGTGAAGAAGCCACCGTTGACGAAGTAGTGGTTCTCGATCCGGGCGAACGCCTCGACCTGTGCGTCGGGCTCGTCGAGGTCCTCGAGCGGGTCGTGCATGCACGTCGCCCGCTCCCACCGGGCCCACGCACGGGCCGCCGTCATCATGGTCTCGCGGTCGTCGCTGAAGAGCCGTCGGTGGTAGGCCGCGACCAGGTCGCCGCGCTCCTCGGGCGGGATCGGCGCCACGAACCCCTCCCACGCGTCCGGGAACAGGTGGCTCGTGCCGTCCTGGTAGAAGAACTCCAGCTCGGACCGCCGCAGCAGGAAGATCCCGCGCAGGACCAGCTCGGTGACCCGGTCCGGGTGGGTCTGGGCGTAGGCCAGCGAGAGCGCCGACCCCCACGAACCGCCGAAGAGCATCCAGCGGTCGATGCCCAGGTGCTCCCGGACGCGCTCGAAGTCGGCGACCAGGTCCCAGGTCGTGTTGTGCTCCACGGACGCGTGCGGGCGGCTGCGCCCGGCCCCGCGCTGGTCCACCAGCACGACCCGGTAGGCCGCCGGGTCGAAGAACTGGTAGTGCCTCGGTGACGAGCCCCCGCCGGGGCCGCCGTGGACCACCAGGACCGGCTTGCCGTCGGGGTTCCCGGCCTCCTCCAGCACGATCGTGTGCCCGCCCCCCACCTCGAGCTCCATGACCGTGCGGTGTGCGGGGACGGGGTAGAGCTGCATGGCCCCATCTTGCCCGGGGAGCGCCGCGGGATTCGTCCGAACTTGTTCTCCAGTTCGGGCCGGGACGGGCCGACACCCTCTGCAGCGGTCGACGACGGTGTCGGCCCCGACGAACGTGAACGGCATGAACCCTCAGGACCCCGTCGAACTCATCCGTCAGCTGGCCGACCGGGCCGCCGCCGACCCGCACGCCCGTGCCACCGAGCTGGCCCGCGCCGTCGAGGCCCTCGCCGACGAGTCGGTCGACCTCGACACCAACGAGCTGCTCGACCGCGGCGTCCAGCTGGTCGCCTCGCACGCCCACGCCGACGGCGTCGTGCTCTACCGCTACGAGCACGACCGGGTGCGCGTGGTGCGCCGCCTGCGGTCGGGCTGGTCGCCCCGGCCCGAGGAGCTCCCCGCCGACTGGTTCCCGTGGAGCCTGGGCCAGGTGTCGCCCACCCGGTTCCTGTTCGTCGCCGACGGCCGGAACCTGCCGATCGGCCCCGGGGCCTCGCCCGTCCTGGGCGACATCGGCGTCGCCTCCTGCGTCCACCTGCCGGTGCTCGAGCGGTCGCAGCCGGTCGGGGCCCTGCAGCTCTACTGGGCGGAGCCGCTCACGGCGTGGAACGACGACCTGGGCCCGACCCTGCGCAACCTGGGCCGCTTCCTGGTCGCCCGGGCCAAGGACCCGAACGTCCAGTTCTCGCTGACCTAGTCCTCGGACCCTGGCGCCCGGCCGTCGTCGGAGGACGGGTCCGGCTCGGCAGTCGCCACACCGCCACCGTCGGCCGCCGCCCCGGACTGGGCGACGATGTCGTCGATCCCCTTGCCGGCGCCCAGACGCTTCAGGGCCTTGCGCACGGCACTGTCGCCCTGCGTCTCCTCGATCTCGTCGAGCTCGGTGAGCTCGGACTCCACCACCTCGTGACGCTCCAGGTAGGTGGACACGACGGCGGTGACCACCGCCGCGATCGGAAGGGCCACGATGGCGCCCATGGGGCCGAGCAGCATGGCACCGGCGATCGCCGACCCGAACGACACCGCCGGGTGCAGGTTCATGGTGGTGGCGGTGATCTTGGGCGACAGCAGGTAGTTCTCGATCTGCTGGTACACGACGATCCAGATGAGCACGACGACCGCGTCCCACGGGTCGTTGAGCAGCGCGATCAGGATGGGCAGCGCGCCCGCCAGGTAGGTGCCGATGACAGGGATGAACTGGCTCACCAGCCCGACCCACAGGGCCAGCGCCAGCGGTGAGGGCACGCCCATGACGGCGAACACGACCCACGAGCTGGCCGACGAGAAGAACGCCAGGACCACCCGCGAGTAGATCCAGCCGCCGGTCTTCTCGATGGCGAGCTCCCAGATCCGCAGGACCAGCTGCTGGCGCTCGGCCGGCAGGACCGAGCAGACGTTCCGGCGCAGCTGGGGACCCTGGGCGATCATGTAGTAGCTGAACAGGGCGACGGTGAACGCCTGGAAGGTGATGCCGACCACCGACGTGGTCAGGCTCAGGACCCGGCCGCCCACGTTGGTGGCCACGCCGGCCAGGTCGGACTGGTAGTCGTTCAGCGCCTTGTTGAGCTTGGTCGTGGTGATCTCGGTCCCGAACCGGTCGTTGAGCCAGGTGGCCACGTCCCGCACGTACCCGGGCGCCTTGCCGGCCAGCTCGGACAGCTGGGTCACCACGAGCCCGATCATGACGGTGAAGAACACGCCGCCGACCACGAAGATCACCACGAAGCAGAACAGCGTGGCCCGGCCACGCCGCCACCCCCGGTCCACCAGGAAGTTGGTGGCGGGCTCGACGGCGAACGAGAGGAACAGCGCGATGCCGAGCATCACGATGAGGTCGCGCAGCTTGGTGACCGCGCCGCGCAGGAGCAGGAACCCGGCGACCGACACGGCGACGGCCACGACGGCCCGCCAGAACCACCGGGGTAGCCGGTCCTCGGTGAAGACGGTGTGCACCGGGTCCGTCGGACCGGACCCCTCGACGTGGACCTCGCTCACCGGCACAGGTTCGCAGAACCTCCCGCCGGGACGGGGGACCGTGGCTAGATCTGCTCGAAGATGTAGTTGTGCCGACGGACCTCGCCCATCGGCGCCGACGGTGCGGCCGAGTAGGCGTGGCCCGGGAACAGCACGACGTCGTCAGGCACCTTGCCCAGCACGTCGCGGAGGCTGCGCACCAGCTCCTCCATGTCGCCGCCCGGCAGGTCGGTGCGGCCGCACCCCTCCAGGAAGAGCGTGTCGCCGGCCACCAGCCGACCGTCCACCAGGAAGCACTGGCTGCCGGGGGTGTGGCCCGGGGTGTGCAGCAGCTGGATCGGGACCTCGCCGACCATGATCGTGTCGCCGCCCGAGTGGCCGACCAGGTCCTCCGCCGACAACGAGGTGGTGCGCTGGATCCACGGCAGCTCGTCGGTCTGGACGTGGACCGGGCACCCGCATCGGCCCACCAGCTCGGCGGCACCCTCGATCTCGTGCCCGGCGAACGACCCGCCGCAGTGGTCGGCGTGGTAGTGCGTCACCAGCGCACCAGTAATGCGCATGCCGTCCGCCTCCGCCAGGTCCACGATCTCGCCGACCGCGTACGCCGGGTCGATCACCACGCACTCGCCGGTCTGCCGGTCCCCCACCAGGTACGCGAAGTTGACCATCTGCTGGGCGATCGCGTCGTGGCGGCCGAAGTCGCGGCCGGAGAGCAGCTGGCGGAAGTAGAGGCGGTCGTCGGTCATGCCCCGGACGCTACCCGGGGCCGACGCCGTAGTCTCGGGGCATGGACCCGACGGGGACGGCAGCACGGCGCGCACCGGGGACGATGGTGGCCGACGGGTCGCTGCTGCCCGAGGTGCTGCCGACCGGGTCGTTGTCGCCGACCGGCCGGCCAGTAGGACCGCTGCGCGACGAGCTGTACCGCATCCCCGACCTGGAGAACGCGGGCCACGTGGTCGGGGTCTGGCTCCAGTCGGCCGGGGTGCTCGTGCTGGCGGCGTGGGTGGCCGACCGGGTGGCGTGGCCCTGGCAGCTGCTGGTCTGGGTCGTCGCCTTCCTGCTCATGGGCCGCTCCATGGTGCGGTTCTCGATCCTGGGCCACGAGGCGGCGCACCGTCTGCTCTTCTCGAACCGCAAGGTCAACGACTGGGTGGGCGGGTGGCTCTGCGCCTACCCGGCGTTCGTGCCGCTCGAGGCCTACCGGCGCGGCCACATGGCCCACCACAAGGAGGAGTTCGGGCCCA
>CAIYXG010000375.1 GCA_903930035.1 uncultured Actinomycetes bacterium
AGGGCGATGGCCTCGACCGTGTTCACCCGGTAGCCGCCAGCCTCGAGCTCACCCGTGTAGCGGCCGAGCTCGCCGTCGTCGGGCACCCGGGCCGTCACCGCCTGGAAGGCGGCGACGACGTACGAGCGGTGCCGCCACCGAGCCACCGACTCTGCGGACGACGCAGCGACGCCGACCAGGCCGGCCCGAGTGGCGGTGCCGGCGGCGAGCGCCCCCAGGGCCGTCGTGCGCTCGGCCGCGGTCGGGGTGCGGCCGAGGGCACGGGCGTAGAGCGCGTCGACGAACTCGTCGGGCGGGGCCGCCATGAGCGCAGCCCCGGCCGGAAGGGCGGCGACCGCCGTCGCGACCGAGGAGCCGTTCGCCCGGCCGGCGGCCACCTCCGCGGTCCACCGCTCCAGGGTGGGACGGTCCAGACCGTCCTCGGCGAACGTGAAGCCCACCCGGGACACGGTCGACGACGCGGCGACCAGCGCGTCGGTCCGGGCCTTGAGGGCGTCGGCGCCGGCCTTCTGGATGTTGACCCTGTCGACCGGGTTCAGGTCGTCCGGGTCCACGGAGACCTGCACCCTGCGGCCCTCGGCGTCGTCGCCGGAGCCCCGCGCGGTCTGGTCGAGCAGCACGGCGCGCTGACGGGCCGGCGCCGCCGGGTCGCCCTCGGCGCGGGAGAACGCCGAGAACGTGCCCCCGGACGTCCCGGTGATCGACATCTGCAGCGCCGGACCGGCGGAGTCGATGCTGGAGGAGTCCGCGTTGGTCGGCCTGCTGGTCGCACACACGAACGAGCCGCGGAAGACACCGGTCGGGTGGTCGGTGGGGATGGTCACCGGGAAGGTGAACGTCCCGCCCGACACCGTGAACGGCCCGAGCACGGTCGGCGCCGACGCAGAGGTGGGGTCCGCCGGGGTGCCCGAGGCGGCGCCGGTCACGAGCTCGTAGCCGCTGGTGCCCGACGGGCAGGCGTAGCCCTTGACGTCGAAGGTCACCTCCGACGACGAGCTCCCTGCCGAGGCCGACGAGCCCGAGCCGAGCGCAAGGTCGCGCAGCGCCTTGTAGGAGACGGCGATCCCGAAGCTGGTCGGCGCGACCACGGGCACGTTGGTGCTGCCCGTGCTGTTGGAGAAGTTGCTGGTGTTGGACGACGCGTACGACGCCGACACGGTCAGCGTCCCGGTGGACCAGGCGGTGAGCTGGACGCTGCAGTCGCTGCGGTTGCCGCCGGACTGCCCGACCAGGGTGCAGCGCGAGTTGGCGGTGCGCACCTCGGAGTCGGCCAGGCCCGAGAGCGAGACCGTCACGGTGCCCGTCGGGTCGTTGCTCGAGGAGTGCGAGACACGGATGGTGCAGTTGAGCGTCGCCCCGACCGTCATGGACGCGCAGTTCCGGAAGGAGATGCTCGTCGACCCGGCGGCGGCGGGCGTCGCGGTCAGCGGGATGAGCGTGGCCGTGGCCACGACGGCGGCAACGGCGCCGGCCAGCAGCTTGCGCAGCCGCGGGGCTCGTCGGACGGTGGGGACAGTGTCGATGTGCATGGTCGGTTTCTGCAGAGGGGGATGGGGGGCCGAGACCGTGC
>CAIYXG010000376.1 GCA_903930035.1 uncultured Actinomycetes bacterium
CCCGGCACGGGGCCAGTCTGGCCTAGACGGCGCGGTGGCCGTCGGCCTGGAGCAGCCGGGCCACGGCGTCCAGCCCCGCCCGCAGCCGGCCGTAGTGGTCGTCGGTGGCGTAGCGGGCCACCCGGGCCGCCGCCCGGCCCGGCGGCGGCGGCACGTCCGAGGGGTAGCGGGACGCCGCGACCACCAGCGAGGCGCAGCCGCCCACGGTGGCCGACGGGTCGGTGGACCGCGCCGGGTTGCGGTAGGTGAACTGCATGGTGCCCGAGAGGCCGGCGGCCTTCCGGTCCTCGAGCACCTGCCGCACGTCGAGGAACGGCTCGGCCGAGCAGGTCCCGACGACGTCCAGGCCGGCCGACGTGCCGGCCTGCAGCACGCGCTCGCGGAGGTTGGCGTCGGGGCCCGGCACGGGGCCAGTCTGGCCTAGACGGCGCGGTGGCGGTTCTTGGGGGCCAGACCGGCGTCCTGCAGGAGCCGGACGGCACGGACCTCCTCGAGCGGGATGACGACGGCGCCGTCCTCGTCCCGTTCGAGCAGGAACGTCACCAGGCAGTCCTGGCAGACGTCGGTGTCCTGGAAGCGGCAGTCGTCGCAGTCGATGCGCAGCACGTTGTCCATGGCCGGCAACGTAGGAACCCGGTGCGACACGGACCGCCACACGCTCCACCGCCGGTACCCACCGGCCACCCCACGGCGCAACGGCGCGTGTGCCGCCGCGCTGGACCGCCACACGCTCCACCGCCGGTACCCGCCGGCCACCCCACGGCGCAACGGCGCGTGTGCCGCCATGCTGGACCGCCGCACGCTCCACCGCCGGTACCCGCCGGCCACCCCACGGCGCAACGGCGCGTGTGGTCAGTGCCGGAGGGCGTCGAGCAGGTCCGGGGACGACACCACGTTGGCGCCGCGGTCCCGGGCGCCGGTGCGGACCCGCTGGTCGGAGCTGACCACGACCACCGGCTGGGCCAGGGGCACCTCGGTGACCATCCGGAGGATGGCGTCGTCGGCCTCCTCGGACGCGGCGGTGAAGTAGAGCCGCACCGGGAGCGGCACGGCCACGGCGGGCCGGCCTCCGTCGTCGGCGCCGTCGAACACCACCCGGAACCCGGCACCGGTCCGGGCGGCGAGGTCGCCGAGCTGGGTCACGAGCGTGTCGCGCTGCTCGGCCTTGCCGAGCCGGGGCCAGCCCGTCATGGAGACGTTCCAGCCGTCGACCAGCACCACCACGTCGTCCAGGGCGAGGAGCTGCATGGTGGCCTCCCTGGTGCCCTCGACCGCGCCGCGCTGGAGCCGCACGGGGACCCGTCGGGTGCGGGCCGGCCGGGGGGCGGCGGTGACGGGGCGGAGGGAGTCCTCCGCGCCGACGGCGTCACCGGCGGCACCGTCCTGGGGCGGCTCCTCCTCCTCGAGCTCGGCGAACGCCGCACCGAGGGAGCCCGCCACCACGGAGGACAGGTCGCCGACCGCCCGGGCGACGGCGCGGAGGGCGTCGAGCGCACGTTCCCGGACTGCGGCGGCCTCGTCCTCCGCCGCAGCGGCACGGGCGGCGGCCGCCAGGTCGACCGGTGCAGTGCCGTCGGCGGGGCCGCCGG
>CAIYXG010000377.1 GCA_903930035.1 uncultured Actinomycetes bacterium
CGCCGCCTGGGCCGGCCCCGGGACCATGAACCCGGCGTGCTTGCGGACCTCGGAGAGGAACCCCACCAGCGCGGGGTCGCCGGCGTAGAAGCCGACCCGGAGGCCGGCCAGGTTGGAGCGCTTGGACAGCGAGTGGAGGGCGAGGACGCCGTCGGTCCCGGCCTCGAGGACGGTCCGGCCCGGCAGCGCCACGCTGCCGCGGGGGCCACCCTCCCAGGTGAACTCGACGTAGCACTCGTCGGAGACGACCGGTACCCCGTGGGTGCGGCCCCACTCGGCCACCGCCACCAGGTCGTCCAGGCCGCCGGCCGGGTTGCCGGGGGTGTTGGACCACAGGCACAGCGCACGGGCCGCGTCGGCGGGGTCGACGCTCGCGAGGTCCAGGCGCCACGCGTCGTCCACGGCCACGGGCACGGCGCGACAGCCCGCGAGGGTCGCGCCCATTGCGTAGGACGGGTACGAGACCTCCGGGTAGAGCACGGTGTCGCGTTCGGGGGTCCGGAGGCGGAGCCAGTGCGGCAGGCCGGCCACGAACTCCTTGGAGCCCACGCACGCCGCGAGCGCGTCGGGCGGGACGTCCACCTCCAGCCGCCGGGCCAACCACGACGAGGCCGACGCCCGCAGCGCCCCGGTGCCGACCGACGGCGGGTAGCGGTGCGGCGACCCGCCGCGGGACAGTGCGTCGAGCACGGCCTCGGACGGCGCGTCGCACGGCGTCCCGACGGAGAGGTCGACCGCGCCCCCGTCGTGCGCCGAGGCCAGCGCCACCAGGTCCCCCAGACGGTCGTAGGGGTACGGCGGGGGGACGAACCCGGTCATGAGGCCTCCTCCACAGGACCGCCGGCGACGAACTCGGCGAAGCGGCCCCGCTCGGCGTCGGCCAGGCGGACCGAGAGCCGCATCCCGTCCTGCTCGGCAGTCTCGGTGAGCACCTCGCCCGACCGGTGGAGCGCGGCCACGACGTCGCCACGGTCGTAGGGCACGACCAGCTCCACCGAGCGGGTCAGCGCGCGCAGGCGGTCCCCGACGCGGAGCAGCAGGTCGTCGACCCCGGCACCCGTCACCGCCGAGACGGCGACCGAGCCGGGGTGCCGGGCCACCAGGTCCGGGTCGAACCCGGGACGGTCGGCCTTGTTGAACACCAGCAGCTCGGGCCGGTCGGCGTCGCCGATCTCGGCCACGACGTCGCGCACGGCGGCCATGTGCCCCTCGGGGTCGGCCCCGGCCCCGTCGACGACGTGCACGAGCAGGTCGGCGTCGGGGATCACGTCGAGCGTCGAGTGGAACGCCTGGACCAGCTGGTGCGGCAGCTTCTTCACGAACCCGACCGTGTCGGTGCACAGCACGCGCTCCCCACCGGGCAGGTCCAGGCGGCGGGTCGTGGCGTCGAGGGTGGCGAACAGGCGGTCCTCGACCAGCACGCCGGCGTCGGTCAGCCGGTTCAGCAGCGTGGACTTGCCGGCGTTGGTGTACCCGACGATGGCCACCTTCGGCAGCGCCGAGCGGCGCTGGGCCTTGCGCTGCGTGTCGCGGTGCTTGGCAATGACCTTGAGCTCGGCCTCGAGCTTGTGGATCAGCCGGGCGATGCGGCGACGGTCGATCTCGAGCTGGGTCTCGCCGGGGCCGCGCCGCGCGCCGATGCCGCCGGCCTGCTGGCTGAGCGACAGTCCCCGACCCCGCAGCCGGGGCAGCCGGTAGCGGAACAGGGCGAGCTGGACCTGGGCCTTGCCCTCCTGGCTGCTGGCGTTCTGGGCGAAGATGTCCAGGATGACGGCGGTCCGGTCGATGGCCGTCCGTCCGAGCAGCTTCTCCAGGTTGAACTGCTGGGCCGGGCTCAGCTCGTCGTCGAAGACGACGGTGTCGCAGTCGGTGGCCTCGGCCAGCTCGCGGACCGCCTCGGCCTTGCCGCTGCCGATGTAGGTGGCCGGGTCGGGCGCCTGGCGGCGCTGCACCACGCGCCCGACGACGTCGGCGCCGGCGGTGTCGACCCGGAGCGCCAGCTCGTCGAGCGACGCCTCGACGGCCTCGTCGTCGTCGGGAGGCCGGCTGACCCCGACCAGCACGATCCGCTCCCGGCAGGTCCGCTCGATGCACGCCGACGTCTCGCCGCCGCACGCGCCGAAGCC
>CAIYXG010000378.1 GCA_903930035.1 uncultured Actinomycetes bacterium
GGCCCGCCGGCATCTGGCCGAGGCCCTGCAGCTGGCCGAGCTGGCGGACGACCGGTCGCTCGCCGCGCGCGCCGCGGTGGCGTACTCCCTCCCGGTCGACTGGGACCACGGCAACGCCCAGGCCGCTGCACTGCTCCAGCGCGCCGAGAACATGTCGCTCGACGCGTCCGACCTGGTGGCGGTGCGGGCAGCACGGGCCATCGTCGAGATGCGCATCCCCGTGGTCGACGAGCACGGGCAGCAGGTGGCGTGGATCACCCGTCCACTGGTCGCCCAGCCACTGGCCGAGCACGCGCTCGAGGCGTCGGCCGGCGCCGAGCCCGAGGTCCGGCTGCTCGCCCTGCTGGCCTGGCGGGCGACCCACGGCGCGCCCGAGTTCCTGGCCCAGCGGCGGGAGGTGACCACCGAGGCGCAGGTGCTGGCGCAGCGGCTGCGCGACCCCTCGCTGCAGGTCGAGGTGGCCGTGCGGCTCGCCGTCGACGCGCTGGAGTCAGGTGACCGGCCCCTCTTCGACGAGGCGCTGGCGGTGGCCCGGTGGGTCTCGGAGCGGGACGGCAACCCGCGCCTGCGGTGGCGTGCGATCACGCTCTCGGTCGGGGCGGCCCACCTGGACCGCGACCTGGGGCTCGCCAACGACCTCATGGCCCAGGCCCGTGCCGCCGGCGGGCCGCTGGACCTGCCGGGGACGCTGGCCGCCGAGCTCATGTTCGCCGGCCAGGCCGCGGTCAAGGGCAACGACGACTCGCTCCTCGGGATGTTCCTGCTGGACGGCAGCAGCCCGCTCCTGTCCAGCGCCATCGCCCGGGCCGGGGCCGCCTATGCGGCGGCGCGGCTCGGTCAGGTGGAGGTGGCGCTCGACCATGCGCACCGGTCGCTCCAGCTCGTCGACACCGAGTCGACCTATCTCGGCGTGCTCTCCGTGCTCGCGGCGGCCGCCGTCCAGGTCGGGGCCACCGAGCTGGCGCTCGAGCTGGTCGAGCTGCTCACCCCGTGGGCCGGGCACGTCGCCGTCGACTCCCACGCGTGGTGGTGCGAGGGGCCGGTCGCCCTGCGGCTCGCCGAGCTCCACCAGCTGCTCGGGAACAGTGCCGAGGCGCGGCAGTACCTGGACCAAGGCACACCGGTCGCCACCGCGCTCAACGACGTCCACGCCGAGCACCGGGCCGAGGCGCTGTCCCGGTCCCTGCAGCCGCAGGTCTCGCCCGCCGCAGCCACCGGCCTCACCCCGCGCGAGCTCGACGTCCTCCGCCTGATCGCCCACGGCGCCACCAACCCGCAGATCGCGGCCGAGCTCGCCTACAGCCTGTCGACCATCCGGACCGACACGGTCTCGATCTACCGGAAGCTCGGGGTCGGCGGTCGCACCGAGGCGGTCTCCTACGCCGTGCGCGAGGGACTGGTCGACGTCGACCGCTGACGCAGGTCAGGCCTGCTCGTAGCCGGCGTCCAGCATGTTCTGCATGCCGCCGGCGTCGAGGACCGTCAGCCCCGCAGAGCGCATCTCGGTCGCCGCCAGCGCGGAGCGGCGACCGCTCCGGCAGTAGACGACGTACGTCGCAGCCGGGTCCAGCTGACCGACCCGGCTGGCGAAGTCCGAGGACTCGAAGTTGATGTTCTCCGCGTCGACGACGTGGGCGGCGGCGAACTCCTCCGGCGAGCGGACGTCGATCACCACGGCCTGCTCCTGCTGCGCCTGCTCTGCCGCGGCGGTGCCGGTCGGCCCGCCGGCGTCCTCGGAGGAGCTGCATCCGGCCGCGACCGTGGCGGCGGCCAGAACCAGGAGGGGAAGTGCGAGTCGGACCAGCAGCTGCTTCATACCCCCAAGGGTATCACGAACGGCGCCGGGCCACCTCGTAGCAGGCGATCGCACCCGCGCTGGCGACGTTGAGCGAGCCAAGACGACCTCGGAGCGGGATGGAGGCCACCAGGTCGCACCGCTCCCGCACCAGGCGGGACAGCCCCTTGCCCTCGGCGCCCAGGACCAGGCACACGGCGGAGTCGGCGGTCGGGAGCTCGTGCACCGGGGTCGGCCCGCCGGCGTCCAGGCCGACCACCCACACCCCGGCCTTCTTCATGGACTCGATGGCCGTCGGCAGGCCCCCCACGATCGCCATCGGCAGGTACTCCACCGCGCCGGCGGCCGCCTTGGTGACCGTGGGCGTGACGTGCACCGCACGGTGCCGCGGCAGCACCACCCCGGTCACGCCGTGGCACTCGGCGATCCGGAGCAGCGCACCCAGGTTCCCCGGGTCCGTCACCCCGTCCACGGCCAGCAGGAACGGGGGCTGGCCCTCGACCTCCTGGCACAGGTCCTCGAGCGCCGTCTCGGGCAGCTCGTCGGCCCGGGCGACGATGCCCTGCGGCGCGTCGGTCCGGCTGACGGAGTCCAGCTTGGTCCGGGACACCTCGCTGACCGGCACCCGCAGCTCCGCCGCAAGGTCCAGGATGTCGCCGACCATGTCGCCCTGGTCGACCTCGGTGGACAGCAGGATCTCGCGGGTACGGCGCGTCCCGGCGAGCAGGAGCTCGCGGACCGCCTGGCGCCCCTCGACCTGGGTGCCGCCCAGGCCGCGCTTGACCGGCCGGCGACCTCCAC
>CAIYXG010000379.1 GCA_903930035.1 uncultured Actinomycetes bacterium
CGGCCCGGTCGCCCGCTCGGTGATCCAGGCCGCCCTGGGCCGTTCGTAGCCCGTCGCGGACCGCCGGTCGGCCCCGCAGCCGGGCGCCCGGGCATGACGCGGTGGGCCCCGTCAGGGCCTCTACGCTGACGCGGGTATGGCCGACGACGAACCGAGGGTGCTCGGCAACCGCTACGAGATCACCAAGGCGATCGCCCGTGGCGGCATGGCCCGGGTCTACCTGGCCCGCGACCGTTCGCTGGACCGTCCCGTGGCCGTCAAGGAGCTCGTCCCCGAGTTCGCCGCCGACGAGTCGTTCGTCGAACGGTTCCGCCGCGAGGCCCAGGCCGCGGCCAACCTGACGCACCCCAACATCGTCGGGGTCTACGACTGGGGCACCCAGGACAGCACGTACTTCATCATCATGGAGTTCGTCGACGGACCGGTGCTCTCCAAGGTGCTCCGCGACGAGGGCCCGCTGCACCCGCGGCGTGCGGCCGAGCTGGCGTCCGAGGTCGCCGCGGCGCTCGGGTTCGCGCACTCGCGCGGCGTCGTCCACCGCGACGTCAAGCCCGGCAACGTGATCCTCACCTCGTCGGGCCAGGCCAAGGTCACGGACTTCGGGATCGCCCGGGCCATGTCGGCGCCCGAGGAGAACCTGACCCAGGCCGGCTCGGTCATGGGCACCGCCACCTACTTCTCGCCCGAGCAGGCGCAGGGCCTGGCGGTCGACCAGCGGTCGGACCTCTACTCGCTCGGCGTCGTGCTCTACGAGATGGTGACCGGCCGGACGCCGTTCACCGGCGACACGCCCCTGGCGATCGCCTACAAGCACGTCCAGGACCAGCCCCCGGCGCCGTCCACGCTGGTGTCGGGCCTGCCGGCCGGCCTCGAGGCCGTCATCATGAAGCTGCTCCGGAAGCGGCCCGAGGACCGCTACGCGAGTGCCGAGGACCTGCGGGCGGACCTGCGCAGGTTCCTGGCCGGCCAGGCCACGCTGGCGGAGCAGGAGCGCGCCGCCGCGGTCGGGACACCCACGTCGGCCGTCGCCGCCACGGCCGGTGCGGTCGCCGCGGCCGAGCTGGCGCCCGAGCCGGAGGCCGACCCCGAGCCCGCGGAGGACGAGCAGTCGCGCACCGGCATGTACCTGGGCATCCTGGTGGTGCTGCTGGTGGTGCTGGCCGGGGTCCTGTTCTGGTTCGCCCGCAGCCTGGGCGACGGCGGCAAGGTCCAGGTCCCGGCGGTGATCGGCCTGACCAAGGACGAGGCGACGTCGCAGCTCAACGAGCTGGGGTTCAAGGTCCTGGCGACCGAGGAGCCGAGCGACACCATCGAGGCCGGCCGTGTGCTCTCGCAGAACCCGGGTCCGGGCACCAAGCTCGACAAGGCCGAGACCGTGAAGATCGCCGTGTCCACCGGGGTCGAGAAGATCGACGTCCCGGACGTGGTCGGGAAGACCCAGGACGAGGCCGTGAACGCACTCTCCGCCGCCGGGCTGCGGGCCAAGATCACGACCGCCGAGGACCCGGACGCCGCCGAGGGCACCGTGGCGTCGCAGCTGCCCGCCGCCGGGGAGCAGGTGGTCAAGGACGCCGAGGTCACCATCACGATCTCCAAGGGCAAGGGCGAGGAGATCGTCCCCGACGTGGAGGGCCAGCCCCTCGCCGCCGCGCAGCAGGCGCTCCAGGACGCCGGGTTCCGGATCGGCGGCCCCAAGCGGGCGGCCAGCAGCACGGTGCCGGCAGGTGACGTGATCTCGACCGACCCGGCCGCCGGCAGCTCGGTCAAGAAGGGCAGCGTCGTCACGATCACCGTGTCGTCGGGCGTCGAGCAGGTCACCGTGCCGTCGGTCATCGGCCAGCAGGAGGCGACCGCCACGAGCACGCTGAGCGCCCGGGGCTTCGACGTCAACGTCATCACCACGCCTGTCGCGACCTCGAGCGGCAAGGTGGGTCGCGTCACGGCCCAGACGCCGACCGGCGGCGGGACCGCCGCCTCGGGCTCGACGGTGACGATCACCGTGGGGATCGCGGCGCCGACCACGACGTCGACGACCACGACGACGACCACGACCCCGTAGGCGCCGTGCGCCGGGCCCGCACCGTCGTGCCGCTCCTGGCGGTCGCACTGGTCGTGCTGCTGGCGGTCGGGCTGCTCGGGTTCTCCGAGTCCCTCAACCCCG
>CAIYXG010000380.1 GCA_903930035.1 uncultured Actinomycetes bacterium
CCACCAGTCGAGCGACCAGGTCCGGCCCACCAGCTGCACCATGCCGGCCGGGACGACGTGGGCGACGGTGCCGTCGTCGACCGTGCCGACGGGCAGCCAGGCGCGGTCGGGCCCGCCGTCGGGCAGGGGGCGCTCGAGCGCACGCGGGCGCGGCGTCGTGAGGGGGCTGCGGGGGTCGTCCACGGGCGGCAGGCTACGTGGTCAGTAGCCGGACCGCTCAGGGCCGGTCGGGTACCGCAGGAGCCCGCGGTAGGCGTCGTTGGCGGTCGAGCCCTCGTGGCACACCGCAAAGACCTCCTGGGCGATCGGCATCTCGAGGTCGTAGGTCTCGGCGAGCTCCTTGACGACCCGGGAGGTCTTGACCCCCTCGGCCACCATGCTCATGGACTCGATGACCTCGTCGATGGTCCGGCCCTGGCCGAGCTGCTCGCCGACGTGGCGGTTCCGGCTCTGCGGCGACATGCAGGTGGCGATCAGGTCGCCCATGCCGGCCAGGCCTGAGAACGTCTCGAACTCGCCGCCCATCGCCACGCCCAGCCGGCTGAGCTCGGCCAGGCCACGGGTGATGACGGTGGCCTTGGTGTTGTCGCCCGCCCCCAGGCCGTCGGCCATGCCGGCGGCGATGGCCACGACGTTCTTCAGGGCGCCCGCGACCTCGCAGCCGACCACGTCGGGGTTGGTGTACACCCGGAAGAGGTTCATGTTGAACAGCAGCCGCAGCGTGTCGGCCACGACCGGGTCCGGCGTGGCCACGACCGCCGCGGCGGCGTCGCCGGCCAGGATCTCCTTGGCCAGGTTGGGGCCCGTCAGCACGGCGGCCGGGTGGCCGGGCAGCACCTGGCCGATGATCTCGGTCATCCGGTTCTTCGTGCCCTGCTCGATGCCCTTGGTGAGCGACATCACCGGCACCCACGGGCGGACGAACGGCGCCGCCTCCTCGAGGTCGGCGGTGGCCCGCAGGTCCTCGTGGAGCCGGTAGCCGGGCAGGTAGGTGGTGTTGGTCCGGTCCGCGTTGACCTCGTCGGCCTGCTCGGGCCGTCGGGCCCACAGCACGGTGGGGGCCTGGTGCGCCGCGAGGTGGGCGACGGTGGTCCCCCACGAACCGCAGCCGAGTACCGCAACACGGATCTGCATGGGCAGGACCGTACACTCCGCCCGTGCCGACCACTCCACGACCGCCGGGCGCGGGACGCCCCACCGCCGGGCCCGACGTGCGGGTCGTGGTGCCGGTCAAGGCCTTCCACCGCTCCAAGGCACGGCTGGCGGGCGCGCTCAGCGACGCCGACCGGGCCGGGCTCGCCCGGTCGCTGGCGACGCAGGTGGTGCAGGCGGCCGAGCCGTTCCGGGTCCTGGTGGCCTGCGACGACGACGGCGTGGCGCGGTGGGCGGCCGACCTGGGCGCCGAGGTGGCGCGCACCGACGGCCTCGACCTGAACGGGTCGGTGCAGTCGGCCGTGGACGGCCTGGGGCCCGAGGTCGCGGTGGCGGTCGTGGTCCACGCCGACCTGGCCGACCCCGCACGGCTGGCGGCGACGCTCCACGACGCCGAGGAGCTGGAGCGGCAGGGCTACGCCGTGCTCGTGCCCGACCTGGACGACGACGGCACCAACCTGCTGGCCGTGCCGGTGCGGTCCGGGTTCGAGTTCTCCTACGGGCCCGGCTCGGCAGGACGGCACCGTGCCGAGGCGGCACGGCGGGGGCTCAAGGTGCACGCCGTGGCCGACAGCCCGCTGGCGTGGGACGTCGACCGGCCCGACGACCTGCCCTGAGCGCGGCGGACGGGCCGGTCAGCCCCGCGGGGCGCGGCCGGCCCCGGCCGGGCCGGCGTAGGCCTGCGCGATGCCGGCCCACTCCGTGGCCACCGGGCCGACGACCTCGACCGACAGGTCCGTCAGGTGGCGGCGCTGGGTGAGCAGCAGGGCCAGGTCGAGCGCCGTGCCGGACAGCCGGTCGTCGGCGTCGGCGGGGCCCCACTCCCACCCGGTGCCGTCGGGGGCGACCGCCTCGACACGGACCGGGGCGGACGGGACCTCCCGGCCCCGCACCACGTAGCTGTACGGACGGGCCCGGACCCCGATGTCGACCACGTGGCGCAGGCGGTCCGTCACCTCGGGCGGCAGGCCCAGCGCGTCGCGCACGTCCTGGCCGTGGGCCCAGGTCTCCATGAGCCGGGCCGTCACGAACGACCGCGCCCCCATGTCGGGGCCGTACCAGGGCAGCCGCTGGTCGGCGGTGAGCGTGCCCGCGGCGTGGCGCATCCGGGCCGAGGCGTCGTACCACCAGGTCCGGACCGCCTCCGGGTCCATGGTCCGGCCGGCCTCGACGGCGTCGGCGACCGGGTTGGCGCCCGCCGCCTGCAGCTCGGCCACCTCGGCGCGGAACCCGTCGGGGTCGGTCACGGCACGGGCGCCGTGGTCGTCGAACGCCGCCAGGTGCCCGAGCTGGTCGCGGACGTCCCAGCCCTCGGCCGGCGTGGGCCGCAGCAACGCGGCGGCGTCGAGGGGGTCGACCACCCGGGCCAGCGCGGCGACCTCGTCGGCGAGGTCGGCGACGAGCGCCGCGAGCGCGGCCGCCCGGTCCTGGCTCATCCGCCGCCGCCGGACTCGTCGGCCGAGCCGCCCTCGACGACGGTGGTCGTCGGGGCGGGAGCCTCGGCCTCGGGCGCCGCCGTCGTGGTCGTGGCGGCCGGGTCCTCGCTGCCGTCGGCGGAGAACACCTCGGGCGCCAGGCGCAGCAGGAGCTTGGACTCGAGCTCGCCCAGGAACCCCTCCGGCGGGCGGCTGGGGCCGAAGTACTCGACCGCCACCACCACGTCGCCCACCGCCATGATCGACCACGCCACGGCCGAGGACCCGTCCTCGGACAGGTACACCCGGGACACGTGGTCGTCGATCGGCTTGGCGGCCCCGGCGTCGAGCACCCGCTGGAGCTTCCGGCCCTCGGGGCCCAGCGTGTAGAAGCGGTCGCACCCGCCGATGGCGCGGTCGACCGACGACACGTACTCGCGGGCGTTCTGCCAGCGGTCGAGCCGGACCGCCTGGGTGATCAGGGTGGCCTGGCGGCCGGGGTCGGTGAAGACCGCGGCGCTCACCGGGGAGAGCGCCGCGGGGACGTCGACCTCGTCGCCGCAGAACTTGGCGCCCAGGATGCCGAACCGGCTGAGCGTGGCGTCGCCCGCCGCCCAGCCCGGCCCCAGGTCGGTGAGCGTGACGACGCCCTGCTCCGGGTCGGACTTGCCGGCCAGGGCGGCCTGGTCGAGCTCGATGGCCGCGGCCTCGGACAGCTGGACCTTGGAGACCGGGTAGGCGAAGACCAGTCCGAGCGCCATGCCGCTCACCGTGAGCAGCAGCACGAGCACCAGGACCCGGGCCAGCTTGGACTTCAGGTTCATGCCGTCCCTCCGAACTGTTCCTCCCAGTGTGCCAGCACGTCGGCGTCGAGCTTCTGGAACAGGAGCCCCGGCGGCACGAACGGGTCGCCGGCGGACAGCCGGGCCGCGGCGGGCAGGTCGGCGTCCAGCCGCAGCGAGTCCCACGCCACCCCCGGGAAGGCGGCGCGGAGCGTGGCGGTCGAGGCCGGGACGAACGGGTCCGAGGCGACCGCGATCACGACCAGCAGGTCGAGCGCGTGGCGCAGGGTGCAGGCGGTCCGGCCGCGGTCGACCTTGACGGTCTTCCACGGCTCGCGCACCTCGAGGTAGCCGTTCCCCTCGGCCCAGAGGGCCCGCAGCGCGGCGGTGGCCTTGCGGAACTCGAGCGCCTCGAGGTGGGCCAGGTACTCCCCCAGCCGCTGGTCGACCCGCTGCCAGAGGTCGGCCTCCTCCTGGCCGGGCTCGCCGCCCTCGGGCACCTGCTCGCCGAAGTGGCGGGCGACCTGGGTGGCGGTCCGGTTGACCAGGTTGCCGAAGGTCCCGACGAGGTCCTTGTTCACGGCCTCGCCGAACAGCTGCCACGTGAAGCTGGCGTCGTCGGACTCGGGGGCGTTGGCCATCAGGTACCAGCGCCAGTAGTCGGCCGGCAGCAGGTCGAGGGCGTCGGACATGAACACGCCGCGGTGGTCCGAGGTGGAGAACTTGCCGCCGTAGTAGGTGAGCCAGTTGAAGGACTTGAGGCGGTCCACCAGCTTCCACGGCTCGCCCGAGCCCAGCAGGGTCGCCGGGAAGCTGAGCGTGTGGAACGGGACGTTGTCCTTGGCCATGAACTCCGTGTAGGTCACGTCGTCGGCGCCGCGGTCGGTGCGCCACCAGCGCTCGAACTCGGCCCAGGACTCGGCCGTGCCCTCGCCGTGCTGCGCCTCGGCCCACTCGAGCGTCGCCCCCAGGTAGCCGATGGGGGCGTCGAACCAGACGTACCAGACCTTGCCGGCCGCCTCCGGGAAGTCGTCCGGGTCCACGGGCACGCCCCACGAGAGGTCGCGGGTGATGCCGCGGTCCTCGAGGCCCTCGTCGAGCCACTTGTGGGCGATCGAGGTGGTCAGCTGCGGCCAGCCGTCGTGGGAGTCCACCCACTCCCGGATGCGGTCGGCGAGCACCGACTGCAGCAGGAACACGTGGCGGCTCTCACGGACCTCCAGGTCGGTCGAGCCGGAGACGGCCGAGCGGGGCCGGACCAGGTCGGTTGGGTCGAGCGGCTTGCCGCACGACTCGCACTGGTCGCCGCGGGCCTTCTCGTAGCCGCAGTTGGGGCAGGTGCCCACGACGTAGCGGTCCGGCAGGAACCGGCCGTCGGCCACCGAGTACACCTGCTGCGTCGACCGCACCTCCAGGTAGCCCTGGTCGCGGAGCCGCCGGGCGAAGTGGTGGGTGAGCCGGTGGTTCTGGGGGCGGGAGGTCCGGCCGAACCAGTCCCACGACAGGCCGAACTGCTCGCCGAGCGTGCGCTGGAGGTCGTGCGTGCGGGCGCAGTACTCGGCCACGTCCACACCCTCGGCGAGTGCGGCCAGCTCCGCCGGCGTGCCGTGCTCGTCGGTCGCGCAGACGGCCAGCACCTCGTGCCCCTGGGCCCGGAGCGCCCGCGCGGCGACGTCGGCGGGCAGCATGGAGCCCACGAGGTTGCCGAGGTGCTTGACGCCGTTGATGTACGGCAGTGCGCTGGTGATGAGGTGGCGTGCCACAGGGCCTCCGGGGTCTGGCGGCGATCATACGGGGCCGTGTCGCGCCGACCGGGGCGCGATAGTGGCGCCGTGCGCACCCGTCCTGCCCCCGGCCCGGCCACCGGCCCGCTCGTGGCCGGGGTCGACGGCTGCCGCTCGGGCTGGGTGGTCGCCGTCGCCCGGGCGACCGCGGCGGGGCCGGTCGTCAAGGAGGTCCGCGTGACGACGACGCTCGGGCCGCTCCTCGACCGGGTGCGACGCCGAGAGCTGGCCGTCGTGGCGCTCGACATGCCCGTGGGGCTGGCGGCCGACGGTCCCCGCACCGCCGACCAGGAGGCCCGGGCGGCGCTGGGCCCGCGGCGGTCGTCGGTCTTCCCGGCGCCGGTGCGCG
>CAIYXG010000381.1 GCA_903930035.1 uncultured Actinomycetes bacterium
CCTCGGTGGCGCCCAGGTCCGCGGCCTCCTTGGCCCGGGCCGCGATGTCGTCCAGGGAGAGCAGGTACGGCGTGCCCCGCAGGTTGAGCGAGAGCGGGCCCTTGGAGAACCCGCAGAACCGGCACTTGAAGGTGCACACGTTCGTGTAGTTGATGTTGCGGTTGACGACGTACGTGACGTCGTCGCCGACGGCGGCCCGGCGCAGGTCGTCGGCCAGCGCGGCCACGGCCCTGACCTCGGGCCCCCGTGCCCCGAAGAGCGTGGTCACCTCGTCCAGCCCGAGCTCCTGGCCGGCGGCCACGCCCTCGAGGACCTCGGCCACCGGACCGTGCAGGGCGCCGGGCCGGCCGGCGGCGAGCAGGTCCGGCGGCGACGCCGTGGCACCGGAGTACCACGCCGTCGAGCGGGCGCCGACCTGCACCACCTCGGCGCCGTCGAGCACGGTCGGCGCAGCCTGGATCCGCTCGGGGACGACCGAGCCGGGGTCGTCGCGCCCCAGCAGCTCGGCGTCGGCGCGGTCGAGCACCGGGAACACCATCTCGGGGTCGAGGAACCTCTCGGGCCGGGCGGCCCACTCCGGGTAGACGGTCAGGCGCGGCGCCAGGGTGCGGCCCCGTGCCTCGGTGACCTCGCGGAGCCGCTCGATCTCCGGCCAGGGCCGCTCGGGGTTGACGTGGTCGGCGGTCAGCGGCGACACGCCGCCCCAGTCGTCGATCCCTGCGTCGAGGAGCACGCCGAAGTTGTCCGAGAGGTTGGGCGGGGCCTGCAGGTGGACGTCGAGGGGGAGCAGGGTCCGGGCCAGTGCCACCGCCTCGAGGTAGTCCTCGGTGGGGCACGGGGCGGCCTGGTGCATCGCCGTGCCCTCCTTGGGCAGGAAGTTCTGGACGATGACCTCCTGCACGTGGCCCCACCGGGCGTGGGAGTCGGCGACGGCCTCGAGCGCCTCGACCCGGTCGGCCCGGGACTCCCCGATGCCGACCAGGATGCCGGTGGTGAACGGGATCCCCAGCTCGCCGGCCGCCTCCAGCGTGGCCAGGCGGCGGGCGGCGAGCTTGTCGGGGGCGCCACGGTGGCAGGCGAGGTCGTCGTTGAGCGACTCGACCATCATCCCCTGCGAGGCGGCGACGGGCCGCAGGAGGGCCAGCTCGTCGCGGTCGAGCGCCCCGGCGTTGGCGTGCGGGAGCAGACCCGTCTCGTCGCGGACGCGCCGGCACATCTCGGCCAGGTAGTGGACGGTGGAGGCGTACCCGTGCTCGTCGAGCCAGGCCCGGGCCACCGGGTAGCGGTCCTCGGGCCGCTCGCCCAGCGTGAACAGCGCCTCGTGGCAGCCGGCCCGGGCGCCCGAGCGGGCCAGCCGGAGCACCTCGTCGGGGGTCAGGTACGGCGCCTCCAGCCGGGCCGGCGGCTGCGCGAACGTGCAGTAGCCGCAACGGTCGTTGCAGAGCATCGTCAGCGGGATGAACACCTTGGGGGAGTAGGTCGTCCGGGTGCCGAAGGCCTGGTCCCGGAGCGCCGCCGCACGGCCCATGAGCTCCCGGGTGGACTCGGTGAGGAGCGGGACGGTGGTCACCTGCGGCTCGCGATCTCGAGCGGGGAGAAGTCCCGCGCGCACGCCCCGCAGTGGAACCGCAGGTCGACCTCGGTCCCGCAGGGCTCGTGCACGAGGACGGTCGGCGGGCCGTCGGGGCCGCCGAGCCAGCGGTCGCCCCACTGCATGAGGCCGACCAGGATGGGGGAGAGCTCGCGCCCCATGTCGGTCAGCCGGTACTCGTCGCGCGGCGGGTGCTCCGAGTACTGCCGCTTGACCAGGACGCCGGCGTCGACCAGCCGCCGCAGGCGGTCGGCCAGCACGGCGCGGGGGATCTCCAGGTCGCGACGGAACTCGTCGAAGCGGTGGAGCCCGCGGAACGAGTCCCGGAGGATCAGGATGGTCCAGCGGTCGCCGACGATGTCGAGCGACGCGGCGATCGAGCAGGACGGCTCGTCGTGCGCCGGGGCTGAGTTCATTCCCTGAACCTAGTCGGTTCGACAGATGAACCGTGCCCGGCCCGGCCGGGACGCCGGGCTAGAAGGCCTCGACGCGGCGGGCCAGCACCCCGAGCAGCTCCTCGAAGCTCTTCTCGAACGCTGCGACCCCCTGGTCCTCGAGCACCCGGCCGACCTCGTCCAGGTCCACGAGGCCGCCGAGCTCCTCCCAGGTGCGGGCGGCCGCTGCCGGGTCGGCGTCCACCGTGCGGGCCACGGTGCCGTGGTCCTCGAACGCGGCGAGGGTGGCGTCGGGCAGGGTGTTCACCGTGCCGGGACCCACGAGCGTGTCCACGTACAGGGTGTCGGGGTAGTCGGGGTTCTTGGTCGACGTCGAGGCCCAGAGCGGCCGCTGCGGCCGGGCACCGAGCGCGGCGAGCGCGTCCCACCGCGGTCCCGAGAAGCACTCCTGCGCCGCGGCGAAGGCGAGCTGGCCCTGGGCGACGGCCGCCCGGCCCCGCAGGGCGAGCGCCTCGGGGCTGCCGACCGCGGCGAGGCGCCGGTCGACCTCGGTGTCCACCCGGGAGATGAAGAAGCTGGCGACCGACGAGGTCCGGGACAGGTCGGTGGCCCCGGCGGCGACGGCGTCCTCCAGCCCGGCCAGGTAGGCCTCCATGACGGCGCGGTAGCGGGCGAGGTCGAAGATGAGCGTCACGTTGACGCTGCGGCCCTCGGCCACGAGCGTCCGCACGGCA
>CAIYXG010000382.1 GCA_903930035.1 uncultured Actinomycetes bacterium
ACGGTGAGCACGACCTCGTCGGGACCGGGTGGGTCGACCTGCAGCGCCTCGCCGTAGGGGCTCTCGGTCGTGGTCGTGGCGTCGGACGGCGCCGCCGTCGGGTTCCCGGTCGTGGTCGTGGCGTCGGACGGTGCCGCCGTCGTGCTGCTCGAGGAGTCGTCACCCCCGCACGCGGCGAGCAGCGACGCGACCAGCAGCACCCCCACCACCGACACCGCGGTCGCCACACTTCGGGTCGAACCCTGCCGCCCACGCGTCCCCTGCCTGCCGCTCCCCGTCGCACCCATGCTGAACCACGCTCACCTTCCGCTCGGGCCCGGACCCAGCCGCCGGACTCCGTCACGGATGGTAGTCGATCCACCACGGTCCATGACCAGTCGGCTCATCGAGCAGCGTGGGGCGCCGCACGCGGGGCGCCGCAGGGGGTTACCGGTCGGTAACATGTGCCCATGAGCGACTACCGAGCCCCCGTCAAGGACGCCCTCTTCACCATCCGCCAGGTCGGCATGCTCGACGAGTTGTCCAAGACCGAACGGTTCGCCCACGTCGACGACGAGACGGCGACGTCGGTGGTCGAGGAGTACGGGCGGTTCATGCAGGAGGTGTTCGCGCCGACCAACGCGACCGGTGACCGGCAGGGCCTGCAGTGGACGGCCGAGGGCGTGACCGTCCCGCCGGACCTGGTTCGGGCCTACGGCAAGTTCGTCGAGGCCGGGTGGCAGGGCCTGAACGCCGAGGAGGCCTACGGCGGAGCCGGCTTCCCCGAGGTCGTCTTCGTCATCGGCGCCGAGTTCATGATCGCCGCCAACGGCGCCCTGTCGATGTGTCCGGGACTCACGACCGGTGCCATCGAGTGCCTGCAGGAGTGGGGCAGCGAGGAGCAGAAGGAGGTGTACCTCCGCAAGCTGGTCACCGGTGAGTGGAGCGGCACCATGAACCTGACCGAACCGCACGCCGGGTCCGACGTCGGACTGGCCACGACCAAGGCGCTCCCCCAGGACGACGGCACCTACCTGGTCACCGGCACGAAGATCTACATCTCCTTCGGTGAGCACGACATGGCCGAGAACATCATCCACCTGGTCCTGGCGCGCACACCCGACGCCCCGGCGGGTACCAAGGGCATCTCGTTGTTCATCGTCCCGAAGTTCCTGGTGAACGACGACGGCACGCTGGGCGACCGCAACGACGTCCGCTGCGTCTCGATCGAGCACAAGATGGGCATCCACGCCTCGCCGACCTGCGTGCTGAGCTACGGCGACGACGGCGGCGCGGTCGGTTACCTGGTCGGCGAGGAGGGCCAGGGCATGCGGGCCATGTTCACGATGATGAACTCGGCCCGGATCGCCGTCGGCGTCCAGGGGCTGGGCCTGAGCGACGTCGCCTACCAGAAGGCCTGGCAGTACGCACAGGACCGTCGGCAGGGCCGCGAGATCGGCGCCGAGTCGAAGGAGCCGGCGCCGATCATCGTGCACCCCGACGTCCGGCGGATGCTGCTGTACATGCGCAGCCACATTGAGGCCATGCGCGCGCTCGTCGTCCACAACGCAGCTGCGCTCGACCTGTCCCGCGCCCTCGACGGTGACGACGCCGAGCGCTGGCGGGAGGTGGCCGAACTGCTCACGCCCGTCACCAAGGCGTGGTGCACCGACGTGGGCTGCGAGGTGACCTCCACGGCCATCCAGGTCTACGGGGGCATGGGCTACGTGGAGGAGAGCGGCGTCGCCCAGCACTTCCGCGACGCCCGCATCGCCCCGATCTACGAGGGGACCAACGGCATCCAGGCCATGGACCTGGTCGGCCGCAAGCTGCCCATGCGGATGGGCGGCGTGGTCAACGACCACCTGGCCGAGATGCGCGCCCTGGACGCCCGGCTCGAGGCGGCCGGAGCGGACTTCGCCAGCATCCGATCCAACCTGACCGCAGCCGTCGACGCGCTGGCCCGGGCCACCGAGTGGATCATGACCAACGGCCTGGCCGACCCGAAGCAGGCGCTGGCCGGCGCGACGCCGTACCTGTCGATGTTCGGCAACGTGACCGGCGGTTGGCTGCTGGCCCGCCTGGCCCTGGGGGCGCACGAGGAGCTCGCCGCCGGGTCCGACGACGTCGAGTTCCTCCGTTCCAAGATCGTCTCGGCCCGCTTCTACGCGGAGCCGTACCTGCCTCGTGCGGCCGGCCTGCTCGGCGCCGTGCAGGCCGGCGACCGGGACCTCTACGCGGTCGACGTCGACGGTCTCGCGTCGCTCTGAGGTGCGCCCGTCGCGGCGCCGGCCGACCCACCGGTAGCCTGAGCGCTCCATGCTCGACCACGTCTTCACCGATGCCATCGGTGCGCTCCGCGACGCGCTCGAACAGGCGATGCTCGAGCGACAGGCGTTCGAGGAGCGCTTTCAGTCCGATGTGCTGCTCGGCGACCTGACCTGGGAGACGAGCTACGGGCTCCCCGGCGAGGGCAACCCACCGCGCGTCCGGGCCGACCTCACCCTGGAGTGGCCGACCTGGTCCCAGACGGCCTACCGGTCCTGGTACATCGAGGAGGACCTGCCCGAGCTGCCGAGGATCGACATCGAGGTCGTGCTCCGGATCCAACGACTCGCCGCACCACCGGACGCCCGGACCGTCCTCGACGCCCTGTCGCCCGAGAGCCCGGCGATCGGCGGTGAGCATCTCACCCGATCCGGGCCCACCGTCGAGGCCGTCTCGAACGACGACCTGACCGAGACCGAGCACGCCATCGAGGTCACCTACGACGGCAGCTACGAACTCGACGAGGCGACGCTCGCCGACGGGTCGTCGCTCGACGACCACTTCTCGGCGATGGGCGGGTGGATCACCTCGACGCTGGTGCGACTCGGTGACCTCCAGTTCGAGTTCCTCCCGCCCCTCGACAAGGACGAGGTCTAGGAACCCGGTGGTGACCAGGATCGGAGGCCGCCCGTGACCGTGGAGACGATCGACGACGTCCTGCACGTGGAGCGGGCCGACGACCACGCCGTGGTCACCATGCACCGACCGCAGGCGCGCAACGCACTGAACGCGGCG
>CAIYXG010000383.1 GCA_903930035.1 uncultured Actinomycetes bacterium
ATCTACCTGAACGAGACGACGCGCCACGCCGACGTGGTGCTCCCGCCTCCCTCGGCGCTGCAGAAGGCGCACTTCGACCTGGCGTTCTACGGCCTGTCCGTCCGCAACGTGGCCAACTGGTCGCCCGCGGTCCTGCCGGCCGAGGGCCCCGACGAGTGCGAGATCATGGCGAGGCTGGCGCTGATCGCCAGCGGCATGGGCCCCGACGCCGACCCCGAGCTGGTGTACGGCCTGGTGACCGGCCAGATCGTGCAGCAGGCCGTGACGCTCGAGGGCGGGCCGCTGCACGGCCGCGACCCCGAGGAGCTGCTGGCCGCGGTCGAGCACCGGCCCATGCCGGACCGGGCCGTGGACCTGCTCGTCCGGTGCGGCACCTACGGGGACTTCTTCGGGGCGCGGCCCGACGGACTCTCGCTCGCACGGCTCGAGGACAGCCCGCACGGCATCGACCTGGGGCCGCTCCAGCCCCGCCTGCGCGAGGTGCTCAAGACGGCGTCCGGGACCGTGGAGGTCCTGCCCGAGCCGGTGCTCGGCGACCTGCCGCGCCTGGCCGCCGAGCTCGAGCGCACCCCTGCGGACGAGCTGCTGCTCGTGGGGCGCCGCCACGTGCGGTCCAACAACTCGTGGATGCACAACGTCCGTGTCCTCGTGAAGGGCAAGGAGCGGTGCACCCTGCTCATGCACCCGGCCGACGCCGCCGACCGTGGCCTGGCCGACGGGGCGACGGTGACCGTCACCTCGCGCGTCGGGTCGCTGACCGCACCGGTCCAGGTCACCGAGGACATCCGCCAGGGGGTCGTGAGCCTCCCGCACGGCTGGGGCCACGGGGTCCCGGGCACCCAGCTGCAGGTCGCCGCCGAGTACGCCGGCGTGAACTCGAACGTCCTGACCGACGGGTCGGTGGTGGACCCGCTCAGCGGGAACGCGGCGCTCACCGCGATCCCGGTCCAGGTCGGCCCCGCCTAGCAGGCGTCGAGCTCGGCCTGCAGCCGCAGCGCCAGCTCCATCGGCCGGTCGCCTTGGATGGAGTGGCCGGCGCCCTCGACCACCTCGACCACGGCGTCCGGGCGGCGGCGGCGCAGCTCGGCGACGTCGTCGTCGTCCACGACCGGGCTGGTGCCGCCCTGGAGCAGCAGGTAGGGCAGGTCGATCGCCGACACGTCGTCCCACAGGTCGGCGTGCGCGACCTCGTAGTCGTACTCGGTCGCGTCGAACCGGCGGCGGTCGTAGCGCCACTCCCACGACCCGTCGGGCAGCCGGTGGGCGTTGTGGAGGATCCCGCGGCGCAACGAGGCCGGCGTGCGGGTCGGGTTGAACTCGAGCGTGCGGGCGAAGATCTCGTCGAACGTCGCGAACGACTGCGGGCCCTCGATGAAGGCGTGCACCTCCGAGGCCTTGTCACGGTTGACGCCGGGCGTCACGTCGATGACGACGACCCGCTCGAAGAGCCCGGGCCGCGCGGCGGCGAGGGCGTTGGCAGTGAGCCCGCCGAGCGACATGCCGACCAGCAACGAGGCCGAGGGCGCGTGCTCCTCCACGAACCGGGCCACGTCGACGGCCGACGAACGGGGGTCGTAGCGGCCGTCGTCGCGCCAGCCGGAGTGGCCGTGGCCCGGCATGTCGACCGCGACCGCCGGCACCGGCCGCATGGCGAGCACCACCGTGTCCCACGTATGGGCGTTCTGGGCGCCGCCGTGGACCAGCACCACCTCCGGCGGCCCGTCGCCCCACAGCAGGCCCGAGACGGCCCGGCCGTCGTCGAGGACCGTCCGACGGCGCTCCACGACGACGTCGTCGGGCGCGGGGAGGCCGTACTCGGTGCAGTTCTCGTGGAGCAGCGAGAACTCCCGGTACTCGAACGACGGGTCGTCGGGGTCCTCGAGGTGGTCGGGCAGCTCAGACATGGCGCCATCCTCGCAGAGCGGCCAAAACCATCACGACACCCGGCCGACCTGCCGATAGGCCGTCATGGCACCTGCACCGGCCCGCCGGCCCGTCCGGACCTCCCGCTGGCTCGCGCACCACGGCCCCGACCACCTCGAACGGTGCGCCGTGGTCGCAGGACGGCACGTCTGCCGACGGTGCCTGGTCCTCTACCCCGTCGCGGCCGCCACCGCCGTCCTGGTGGCGGTGGTCCTCCCCGGCAGCCCCGCGGCGCTCGCCGTGGCGGCGATGTGGCTGCTGCCCGTCCCGGCCGTCGTCGACTGGTCGCTCGAGCACCTGGGCGTGGTGGCCTGGTCGCCCCGCCGCCAGGTGGCCGTCACGCTCGTGGCCGCTCCCGCGCTCGGCATCGCGCTCGCCGCACACGCGCACCGGCCGTTCACGCACGTGGCCGTCGTCCCGATGGCGTTCTGGACGCTGGTCTGCCTGACCGCCGCCATGGCCGGCGCCGCCCGGCGC
>CAIYXG010000384.1 GCA_903930035.1 uncultured Actinomycetes bacterium
CCCGGCCAGCACGAGCTGAACCTGCGCTACGCCGACGCCCTGACGATGGCCGACCACCACACGATCTACAAGAACGGCGCCAAGGAGATCGCCCACCTGCAGGGCAAGTCCATCACCTTCATGGCCAAGCCCAAGATCGACGAGCCCGGCTCGAGCTGCCACATCCACTCGTCGATCTGGTCGACCGACGGCACCCCGCTGTGCCCGGGCGACGGCCCGCACGGCATGAGCCCGCAGTTCCGGGCCTGGATGGGCGGCCTGCTCGCCCACTCACGCGAGCTCTCGATCTGCTTCGCCCCGTTCGTGAACTCCTACAAGCGGTACCAGCCGGGCTCGTGGGCCCCGACCGCAGTGGTCTGGTCGCCCGACAACCGCACCTGCGGCCTGCGGCTGGTCGGCCACGGCGCCGGCATGCGCGTGGAGTCCCGCATCCCGGGCGCCGACTGCAACCCGTACATCGCCTTCGCCGCCATCATCGCGGCCGGCCTCGACGGCATCGACCGCGGGCTCGACTGCGGCGACGCCTACCTGGGGAACGGCTACACGGCCGACGACGTCGAGCGCATCCCGTGGAACCTGCCCGAGGCGATCGAGCTGTTCGCCGGCTCCGAGTTCGCCAAGGAGGCGTTCGGGGAGACGGTGCACTTCCACCTCACGCACCAGGTGCGCGACGAGTGGCAGTCGTTCAACAACACCGTGACCGAGTGGGAGCTCCGCCGGAACTTCGAGCGCATCTGAGGACCCGTCCTCCGGCGCAGAGGTTTCCGGGCGCGCTTGCTGGAGTGAGCACTACGCTCTGCGCAGGAGAACCCGCCCCGTCCCCGCCCGGGGGCCGGGTCAGCCGAAGGAGGCACACATGAGCACCACCGCCGACCTCGAGGCCCGCATCAAGGAGCTCGAGACCAAGGTCGACGACCTCACCAAGGAGGTCATGGAGGGCAAGGTCGACTCGCTCCGCGCCCGGCTCGACGAGCTCGAGGTCCAGATGAACCTGGGTGGCAAGGACGTCCGCGACCAGATCGCCCCGCTGCTGGACCAGTTCGGCGGCCGCATCACCGAGATCCGCGGCATGGCCGACTCGGCCGCCGGCCAGGCCGGCGACGCCCTGACGGGCCTGGCCGACAACCTGCGCTCCGCCGCCGGCGACCTCCGCACCCGCATGGACCAGGCCGCAGCCCGGTTCCGTCCGGGCGGCGGCTCCGAGGGCTGAGCACCCCACCGACCTCCGCGACGCCCGCACCGCCCCCGCACGACCGGCAGTCCCACCCGGGACGCCCCTCTCCCGTGCGCCGGGCGGCGGGCGTCGTGCGCGTGCTGGCCCGGCGCGGGCTCCAGCTGGTGGGCGCGCTGCGCCGCGACCGCCGCTCCCCCGTGCCGCCCCTGCGGCCCGAGGGGGCCTTCGAGCTCCGACGGGCGCTCCAGGACCTGGGCCCCACCTACGTCAAGGTCGGCCAGCTGCTGTCGACCCGGGCCGACCTGCTCCCCGACGGCTACCAGCGCGAGCTGGCCCACCTGCAGTCCCAGGTCCCCCCGTTCCCCTGGGCCCAGGTGGTCGAGACGCTCGAGGCGCAGCTCGGCCGCCCGGTCGACGAGTCGTTCGCCCACGTCGACCCCGAGCCGCTCGCCGCCGCGTCGATCGGCCAGGTCCACGCCGCGGTGCTGCACGACGGCCAGGAGGTCGTGGTCAAGGTCCGGCGGCCCGACGTCACCGAGCTGGTGGACGCCGACATGGTGCTGATCGACCGCGTCGCCCACCTGGTCGCCCGCATGAGCGCGACGGCCCGCGAGCAGGTCGACCCGGTGGGGCTGGCCGAGGAGTTCGGGTCGGTCCTGCGCCGGGAGTGCGACTACACCGTCGAGGCGGCCGTGGCCGACGAGCTCCGCACCGGGTTCCAGCAGGTGGCGCTGCCCGTCGTGGTCCCCGTGGTGCACCACGACCTGACCGCCCCCGGCGTCCTCACCATGGAGCGGGTGCACGGGATCCGGGTCGACGACGTCCCGGCCCTCCGTCACGCGGGGCTCGACCCGGTCGCCGTGGCCGAGTCCTTCGCCAACGCCTTCATGTCCATGGTGTTCACCTTCGGCGTGTTCCACGGGGACCCGCACCCCGGCAACGTCTTCGTCGCCCCCGACGGCAGTCTCGGCCTGGTGGACTTCGGCAAGCACGGGCGGATCGACGCCGACCTGCGCGCCCACCTTCGCCAGGTCGTCGGCTCGGTCCTGCTCCGGGACCCCGACGGACTCGTGAGCGCGCTGCGGGACCTGGAGGTCGCCGACGGGGCCGGCGACACCGACGCGCTGCGCGCCGACCTGCAGCGCATGCTCGACACCTTCGCCGACAGCCCTGCCGGGGACGTGCCCGTCGCGGAGATCCTGTCCGGGCTGCTCGCCACGGTCCGCCGCCACCGCCTGCGCCTGCCGCCGGACCTGCTGCTGCTCCTGGCGACCGTCGTCGAGTGCGAGGGCGTGGCGGTGCAGCTCGACCCGGGGTTCGTGCTCTACCCCGTGCTGGCCCGCTGGGCCGCCGCGGGACTCGCCGGTTCGTAGCCGGCCGCGGGACGAGGGCCCCGGCGAGTCGTGGCATGACGACTGAGCAGACTTTTCTATGGTTTTCTGCTGTTTGCTGTTGATCCGTGTCACACCGTGGCATATCATCGAACACATGTTCGACGTCGTGGTCCTCGAGGAAGCAGCCGCCAAGGCCGCCTCGTTCGACGTCACCCTCGCGTCCGACGACGAGCTGCTGGCGCTGGCGCCGGTGCTGGAGGGGGTGCGCCGCGCGGTGGACGCGGCGCTGGGGTCGTCGCTGGGCGAGCTCGACGTGCGGGGCACCACCGACACCCGGTTCGGGCACCGCACGGCCACCTGGTTCGCGGTAGCCACCAACGGTTCGCGGGCCGACGCGAAACGGCGGGTGCTGGTGGGCCGGCGCCTGGCCCGGCTCGAGGTGGTCCG
>CAIYXG010000385.1 GCA_903930035.1 uncultured Actinomycetes bacterium
GGTCTCGCGGGCGTCGCCGGTGTTGGCCTTGTAGGCCATGCCGTAGACCAGGACCGTGGAGCCCTTCACCGACCGGGAGCGGTCGTTGAGCATCCCCTGGATCCGGCGCACGACGTAGTCGGGCATGTGCTCGTTGACGTCGTTGGCCAGCTCGACGAACCGGAACGTCTGCCCGAGCACGCGCTCGACCTTCCACGACAGGTACGACGGGTCGATGGGCAGGCAGTGGCCGCCCACGCCCGGGCCGGGGGTGAACCGCATGTAGCCGAAGGGCTTGGTCGACGCGGCGTCGATCGACTCCCACACGTCGATGCCCAGCGCGTTGGCGAACATGGCGAGCTCGTTCACGAGCGCGATGTTCACGTGGCGGAACGTGTTCTCGAGCAGCTTGGTCATCTCGGCCTCACGGGTGCCGGAGACCGGGACGGTCTGCTCCACCAGGCGGTCGAAGAACGACTTCACCTTGTCGAGCGACGCGGCGTCGACGCCCGAGACGACCTTCGGGGTGTTCTCGAGGCGGTAGTTCTTGTTGCCCGGGTCGATGCGCTCCGGGGAGTAGCCCAGGTGGAAGTCCTCGCCGGCCCGGAGCCCGGAGCCCTTCTCGAGGATCGGCTGCGCCAGCTCCTCGGTGGTGCCCGGGTAGGTGGTCGACTCCAGGATCACGGTGGAGCCGGGCGTGATGTACGGCGCCACGGCGGCCGAGGCCGACTCGATGTACGACAGGTCCGGCACGCCCTCGCCCATGGGGGTCGGCACCGAGATCACGCAGACGTCGAAGCCCTCCATGTCGGCGGCGTCGCCGCTCGCCCGGTACACCCCGGCGTCGATCAGGCCCTGCAGCCGCTCGTCGGTGATGTCCTCGACGTAGCTGGAGCCGGCGTTGAGCAGCTTGACCTTGCGGGGGTCGACCTCGAACCCCGTCACGTCGAACCCGTTCTCGGCAGCGGCCACGGCGACGGGAAGTCCCACGTAGCCCTGTCCGACGACCACCAGCTTGTCTTCAGTGCGCCCCATCAATCCTCCCTGGAATGAACTTGTCGGTGCATCGGTCCTCCCCCGGGTCCGCTGCCGAACGCTCCGGCCAATCTACGGGCGAGTTCCCCAATGCGGTCCTCCACCGGCAGATTCACCCAGCACCAGGTCCGCGCAGGCGGCCGGCGGGGCCGGTCCCGGACGGGTCCCACCCCCGTGACCGGCCACCCAGAGTGACGCCGTCGAGGAGGACGCCGGGTGTGGGAGCGAGGTCCTCCTTCACGGTGTCCACCGCGAAGTCCGAACGGCGTTCAGTAAATGGCAGGGAAGTCGGGAGATTTCTGCCTAGTGCGATGCGGTCGCCGCCTTGATGGAATGGCCGTCAGATGAAACACTTTCCGTGGCCCTGCGGGGGATGCGGGGCCAACTCCACGGGGGATCTGGGGCGTGACTGATCAGTTCACCAAACACCGTTTCTTGATCCAGGCCGGCTACGACGCCGCCGTCTGGCTGCCGGCGGTCGCGCTGGCGACGTTGTTCCGCTACGAGTTCAGCTTCTCGAGCGTCAACTGGGTCTCGGTGCTCGGCGTCGGCCTGATGGCCGCCGGACTCATGGGGCTGTCGGGCCGCATCATGGGCATGTACGTCCACCGGTGGCGCTACGGCACGTTCGAGGAGATCGTCGCCATGACCAAGGCGATGGTGCTCTGCACCCTCTCGGTCACGGTGCTCAACCTGATCCTGCCGTTCGGCGACCGACTGCCCGTCACCGCCACGATCATGTCGGGCTTCCTCGCCCTGTTCTTCATGAGCATCGGCCGGTTCGTCTGGCGGGTGAACATGGAGCGCTGGACCGACTCCGCAGAGGGTGACGACCGCGAGCCCATCATCGTCTTCGGTGCCGGCTCGGGCGGTCTGCAGATCGTGACCTCCATGCGCAAGACCGGCCCGTTCCACCCGGTCGCCGTGCTCGACGACAACCCGGACCTGCGCAACCTGGTGGTCAAGGGCGTGCCGGTCATGGGCAACCGCGACGCCCTGTGCGAGGTGGCCGCCCGCACCGGTGCCCGCCACGTCGTCATCGCCATTCCCTCGGCGTCGTCCGAGCTGGTCCGCGACCTGGCGGCCAAGGCCGACGAGTGCGGCCTGCGGGCCCTGGTCCTGCCGCCGGTGGACGAGCTCTTCGGCGACACCCTGGGCGTCGGCGACATGCGGCCGCTCACCGAGGCCGACCTGCTCGGCCGCCGCGAGATCACCCTCGACATCGAGTCGGTCGCCGGCTACCTGACCGGCAAGCGGGTGCTCGTGACCGGCGCCGGCGGCTCCATCGGCTCGGAGCTCTGCCGCCAGATCCACCGGTTCGCCCCCGAGTCGCTCGTCATGCTCGACCGCGACGAGTCGGCCCTGCAGTCGGTGCAGGTCTCCATCGAGGGCCGCGGGCTGCTCGACAGCCGCGAGCTCGTGGTCTGCTGCATCCGTGACACCGACCGCCTGCGCCAGGTGTTCGAGGAGCACCGTCCCGAGGTGGTCTTCCACGCAGCGGCGCTCAAGCACCTCCCGCTGCTCGAGATGCACCCCGAGGAGGGCTGGAAGTCCAACGTCTGGGGCACCCAGAACATGCTCGCCATGTCGGGCGAGTTCGGCGTCGAGAAGTTCGTCAACATCTCCACCGACAAGGCCGCCGACCCGACGTCGGTGCTGGGCCAGACCAAGCGGATGGCCGAGCAGCTCACCTCGCACGCCGGCATGATCTACGGCGACGGCACGTACCTCTCGGTGCGGTTCGGCAACGTGCTCGGCAGCCGTGGCTCCGTGCTCCCGCTCTTCCGCAAGCAGATCGAGGAGGGCGGCCCGATCACGGTCACCGACCCCGAGGTCACTCGCTTCTTCATGACCATTCCCGAGGCCTGCGAGCTGGTCATCCAGGCCGGCGCGCTGGGTGCCGACGGCGAGGTGCTGGTGCTCGACATGGGCGAGCCCGTGAAGATCGCCGACCTGGCCAAGCGGCTCATCGCCGAGTCCGGCCGGCAGATCGAGATCCAGTACACGGGCCTGCGCCCCGGCGAGAAGATGCACGAGGTGCTGTTCTCCCCGGAGGAGGCCGGTGCCGACCGGTCCGAGCACCCGCTGATCTTCCGGGTGGACGTGCCGCCGGTGACCCCGCTCGAGGCGTCGCTGGCCGACCCGTTCCGCAGCGGCGAGGTCATCGACTTCGCCGGCCGCCAGTCCCGCCAGCCGGGCGTGGCGAGCGCCGACGAGATGGCCTGAGCCGCTCGCCGGCACAGTCCGCGGGCCCGCGGTCGACCGGTCGTTGGGGAACGGTCGGCCTCGGGCCCGTCCTGTGCGCGGGGACTAGGCGACGGGCGGCACGACGCCGGTCTGGAACCACTCGAGCGTGGCGGTCAGCCCGTCCCGCAGGTCCACCGGGACCACGTCGGGGAACAGCGCCCGGAGGCGCTCGTTCTCGGCCTGCGAGTGCTTCACGTCGCCCACCCGGGGGTCGGTGAACTCCACCTCGACCTTGCGACCCAGGAGCTCCTCGAGCAGGGCGATGACCTCGAGCAGGTTGGTGCGGCTGCCGAACGCCAGGTTGACCGGGTCCGGCGAGGCCACCGTGCGGCTCACGGCGTCGGCGATCACCGTGGTCACGGTCCGCACGTAGGTGAAGTCCCGCGACTGGGTGCCGTCGCCGTGCACCTGGAGCGGCTCGCCCTTGAGCGCGGCGTCGACGAACGCAGGCACCACGGCCGCGTAGGCGTGCCCGGCCGCCTGCAGCGGCCCGAACACGTTGAAGAACCGGAACGCCAGCGTCGGCATGCCGTACGAGTGGCCCCAGGCCA
>CAIYXG010000386.1 GCA_903930035.1 uncultured Actinomycetes bacterium
CGCCGACGACGTCACGCGGCCGTCGTCGGGCAACTCCGTCGGCGCGCCGGTCGACCCGGTGGCGCGCGACGGGCGCGTACCCGAGGGATGGCGTCTTGTGGTGGTCGGTCTGCGCTCGCCGCGGCTTGCGGCGTCGCCCGCCGGTGTCGTCCTGCGGCGACAGCTGACCGAGATCCTGCAGGCCCAGCGCGAGCTGCACCCGGAGCTCGTCGTCCTCACCGGCATGCGGCCGGGTGCCGAGGAGTTGGGAGCGCTGGCCGCGCTCGACGCCGGTGTGCGGCTGGCGGTGGTGCTGCCGTTCCCCGATCCGACCGACGGGTGGGCCGAGGTGGACGCTGCGGAGTTCGCCCGCCGCTGCGACCGGGCGGAGCGGGTGGTCACGCTCGAGAAGAAGCGGCCGGTCGACCTGGCCGGGCGCCGCGCCGCGCTGGGTCGTCGTGACGGGTGGCTGCGCTCGGTGTGTGACGCCGCGATCGTCCTCAGTGACGGCGAGGACGCCGACGCCGAGCTGCTGCGCACCCGGTTCGAGCGCGCCCTCGAGGACCGCGGGTGTGGTGAGGAGCTGTGGTGGCTCGAGGTGCCCGAGGGATGAGCACGTCGAACGTCGTCGGAGCCCAGCACGACCGGATCGGTGCCGACAGCGGCGGCACGTTCACCGACGTGGTCGGCGGCGACGGCCGGATCGCCAAGGTGCCGTCGACCCCGGACGACCCGGGTGCCGCCGTGCGCCGCGGTACCGCAGCGGTGGCCGACGGCCGCCCGGCGCTGCTGGCCCACGGCACGACGGTGGCCACCAACGCGCTGCTCGAACGCCGCGGCGCGGTGGTCGCGCTGGTACCCACCGAGGGGTTCGCCGACGTCGTGGAGATCGCCCGCCAGCACCGGCCGTCGCTGTACGACCCGTGGGTGGACCGTCCCGAGCCGCTGGTGGACCGCGCCCACCGTCTGGAGGTCCGGGAGCGGCTGGCCGCCGACGGCTCGGTGCTCGTGCCCTACGTGGCCGGGACCGTCCCGCAGGTGCCGGAGGGCACGCAGGCCGTCGCCGTGTGCCTGCTCCACGCGGACCTGGACCCGTTCCACGAGCTGCAGGTGGCGGCCGACCTGGCCGCGGCGGGCTGGGACGTCTCGGTCTCGAGCGAGGTGTCGCCCGAGTTCCGCGAGTACGAGCGCACGGCGACCACCGTGGTGAACGCCTACCTGCGGCCGGTGTGCGGCCCCTACCTGGAGGGGCTGGCGGGCGCCGCCGACGAGGTGCTCGTCATGGGGTCGGGCGGTGGGCTCCTGGACCTGCCGGCCGCCGCGGCCCGCCCCGCAACGCTCCTGCTGTCGGGCCCGGCCGCCGGGGTGCAGGCCGCTGCGCAGGTGGCGCAGGCGTGCGGGTTCCCCGACGCCGTCACCTTCGACATGGGCGGCACCAGCACCGACGTCTGCCTGGTGCTCGACGGCGCGCCGGCCCCGGCCTCGGAACGGACGGTCGCCGGGCTCCCGGTGCGGCTGCCGTCGCTCGACGTCCACACCATCGGGGCCGGTGGCGGGTCGGTCGCCGCGCTCGACGCGGGCGGCGCGCTGGTGGTGGGCCCGCGGTCGGCCGGCGCCGTGCCCGGGCCGGCGTGCTACGGGCACGGCGGGACCGAGCCCACGGTGACCGACGCCAACCTGGTGCTGGGCCGCATCCCTGCCGGCTCGTCCTTCCCCGGGCTGGGGACGCTCGACCTGGCGGCCGCGCAGGCTGCCCTCGACCGCGCCGGGGTGACCGCAGCGGGGGTGGTCGAGGTGGTCGAGGCCGGCATGGAGCAGGCCGTGCGCGCCGTCTCGGTGGAGCGCGGGGTGGACCCGGCCGGGCTGGCGCTGGTGGCGTTCGGCGGGGCCGGGCCGCTGCACGCGTGCGCGCTGGCCGAGTCGCTCGGCATGGCCGCCGTGGTGGTGCCCGCCGCCGCCGGGGTGCTCTCTGCAGTGGGCCTGCTCGTGTCCCGGCGGCGCGCCGAGCGGGTGCGGTCGTGGGCCACGCCCGCTGACACGGCCGGGCTCGACGACGCACTGGCGGCGCTGGCAGCTGCCGCGCGGGCGGAGCTGGGCGACCCGGCGGCGACGGTGACCACGTGGCTCGACTGCCGGTACGCGGGCCAGAGCCACGAGCTGCGGGTGGCGACCGTCGACGACTTCCCCGCCGAGCACGCGCGCCGCAACGGCTACCGGCGCGACGACGGCACGCCGGTGGAGGTGGTGGCGCTGCGGGCCGTCGCCGAGGGTGCCGCCCCGGCGCAGGTGGCCGACGTGCTGGCCGGGTGGGCCGACCGCTGGGACGCCCCGGTGGTCGGGCCCTGCACCGTGACCCGCGAGGACTGCACCATCTGGGTGCCTGCGGGCTGGGTGGGGGAGCCCGGTCCGCTCGGCGCGCTGGTGCTGCGTCGGGACGGGGGGCCGGCATGAGCCTGGACCCCGCCGCACTGCAGGTGCTGATCGCACGGCTGTCCGGCGTGGCCGAGGAGATGGGGGCGGTGCTGCGCCGCGCTGCCTACAGCCCCAACATCAAGGAGCGTGCCGACTGCTCGGCCGCCGTCTTCGACGCCACGGGCGCGCTCCTGGCCCAGGCCGAGCACATCCCGGTGCACCTGGGCTCCATGCCGGCGTCGGTCGCCGCCGTGGTCGCCGCCTTCGGCGACACGCTGGGGCCGGGCGAGCAGGCCGTGGTCAACGACCCCTACGACGGCGGCACGCACCTGAACGACATCACGGTCGTGGCGCCGTGCTGGGCGGACGGCCGGCTGGTGGGCTGGGTGGCCAACCGCGCCCACCACGCCGACGTCGGCGGCGACGCACCGGGCTCCATGCCGGCCGACGCCACGCACATCGACCAGGAGGGCCTGCGCCTCCCGCCGACCCGGCTGACCCCCCAGGTCCGTGCCGCGGTGCTGGCCGCGTCTCGCACGCCCCTCGAGCGGGCCGGGGACCTCGACGCGCAGGTGGGTGCCAACGTGGTCGGGGTGGCCCGCCTGGCCGAGCGGGCGCACGAGCCCTTCCACGAGGTGCTCGACCACGGCGAGCGCCGCGCCCGGGCCGCGCTCGCCGCACTGCCCGACGGCGAGTGGACGGCGGTCGACGTGCTCGACTCGTTCGGCCCGGCGCCCCACCAGCAGGTGCCCGTGCGCATCCGGTGCACCGTCCGGGTCGACGGCGACCAGGTCACCTTCGACCTCGCCGGCTCCGACGACCAGGTGGAGGGCAACACCAACGCGGTGCGCGCCGTGACGGTGAGCTCGGTGCTCTTTGCCCTGAAGGCCGTGGTCGACCCGGGCCTGCCGTCCAACGCCGGCGTGGACCGGGTGGTGCACGTGCGCACCCGGCCGGGGTCGGTCACCGACGCCGTGTTCCCGGCGGCCGTGGGGGCGGGGAACGTCGAGGTGTCGCAGCGGGTGGCCGAGGTGGCGGCCCGGGCGCTCTCCGGCGCGGTCCCGGGACAGGTGGCGGCGGCGTCGCAGGGGACCATGAACAACGTGCTCGTGGGCGCCGAGGACGGCGAGCAGGGGGCATGGGTCTACTACGAGACCCTCGCCGGTGGTCAGGGCGGCCGGCCCGCCGCCCCTGGCGCGGCCGACGACCGTCCTCGGGCGGGCATGAGCGGGGTGCACACCGGCATGACCAACACGCTCAACACGCCGGTCGAGGCACTCGAGCGGTCGTACCCGCTGCGGGTGCGGGCGCTGCGGCTGCGGCGGGGGAGCGGCGGCGAGGGCGCGGGCCCCGGCGGCGAGGGTGTCGAGCGGGAGCTCGAGCTGCTGTGCGACGCCACGGTGAGCCTGATCACCGAGCGGCGGCAGACCGCGCCGTGGGGCCTGGCGGGCGGCGGCGACGGCGGCGTCGGGGTGAACCAGCTGCTCCCCGGCGGCGACGCCTCGGCGGCCGTCGAGCTGCCCGACAAGGTCACGCTGGCGGTCCGCGCCGGCGACGTCGTGCGGATCTGGACGCCCGGCGGAGGGGGCTGGGGGAGTGCGCCGGAGTAGCGCCCGGCCGGGTTGGGAGCGCGGCGGCACCCCTCACTAGGGTTCAGCGCATGCTGGAACTGAATGGTGCATCTGCTCTCGTGACCGGTGGGGCCTCGGGCCTCGGCGCTGCGGCCGTCAAGGCCCTCGCCGCCCAGGGCGCCCACGTGGTCATCATGGATCTCGAGTCGCAGGAGGAGAAGGCCAACGAGCTGCTCGCCGAGTGCGGCGGCGGTGCGTTCGCCGCCTGCGACGTCACGAACACCGAGCAGGTGATCGCGGCCGTCGAGACCGCCAAGGGCCTCGGCCCGGTCCGTGCCCTGGTCAACTCCGCCGGCGTCGGCTGGGCCACCCGCACGATCGGCAAGGACGGCACCTACGAGTCCGCCCACGACCTGGACGTCTTCCGCAAGGTCATCGACATCAACCTGACCGGCACGTTCAACTGCATCCGCATCGCCGCCACCGCCATGTCGACCACCGAGGCCGACGCCGACGGCGCCCGTGGTGCCATCGTCAACACCGCCTCCGTGGCCGCGTGCGAGGGCCAGATCGGCCAGGCCGCCTACTCGGCCTCCAAGGCCGGCATCGTGGGCATGACCCTGACGGTCGCCCGTGACCTGGCCGCCGTCGGCGTGCGGGTCAACACGATCATCCCGGGCCTCTTCGACACCCCGATCTACGGCCAGGGCGAGGCCTCGGAGCAGTTCAAGGAGCGCCTGAGCGTGGGCACCCTGTTCCCGAAGCGCCTGGGCTACCCCGAGGAGTACGCGTCGCTCGCCGTCGAGCTGCTGCGCAACTCGTACATCAACGGCGAGTCCGTGCGTGCCGACTCCGGCATGCGCATGCAGCCCAAGTGACCTGACGCAGCTGCGTCGCACAACTGCACGAGGCCCGGGCCCTGCGCCCGGGCCTCGTCGCGTCCCCGCCCCATGCCCCCGTGCCCCTGCGCGCGTCCCTGCCTGCGTCCCTACGCCTCGCGCCCCCCCCGCCCC
>CAIYXG010000387.1 GCA_903930035.1 uncultured Actinomycetes bacterium
ACCGCGAGGTCGGCGTTGGTGGTGTCCTGGGTCTCGCCCGAGCGGTGCGACATGTCCGCCGAGGAGCGGGGGCGCGTCGCGTTCTCCACGGCCTCGAGCGTCTCGGTGAGCGAGCCGATCTGGTTGACCTTCACCAGGATCGAGTTGGCGACGCCCAGCTCGATGCCGCGGGCCAGGCGCTCCGAGTTGGTGACGAACAGGTCGTCGCCCACCAGCTGGATCCGTCCGCCCAGCTTGGACGTCAGCGCCGACCAGCCGTCCCAGTCCTCCTCGGCCATGCCGTCCTCGATCGACACGATCGGGTAGCGGTCGCAGAGGTCCACCAGGTAGTCGGCGAACTCGGCCGGGCTGAGCGAGCGGCCCTCGCCGGACAGGTGGTAGGCGCCGTCCGAGAAGAACTCGGTCGAGGCGACGTCGAGCGCCAGCGCGACCTCGTCGCCCGGCACACGGCCGGCGCGCTCGATGGCCTCGACCAGGAGGGTTACGGCGGCCTCGTTGGACTCCAGGTTCGGGGCGAAGCCGCCCTCGTCGCCGATGGCGGTGGACAGGCCCCGCTCGCCGACGACCTTCTTGAGCGTGTGGTAGCACTCGACGCCCCAGCGGAGGGCCTCGGAGAACGAGGCGGCGCCGACCGGCATGAACATGAACTCCTGCAGGTCCACGTTGTTGTCGGCGTGCTCGCCGCCGTTGATCACGTTCAGCATCGGGACCGGCAGCACGCACGCGTTGTTGCCGCCCACGTAGCGGTAGAGCGGCAGGTCCAGCTCGGCGGCCGCGGCCCGGGCCACGGCGAGCGAGACGCCCAGGATGGCGTTGGCACCCAGCCGGCCCTTGTTCTCGGTGCCGTCGATGGTGCACAGCACGCGGTCCAGGTCGCGCTGGTCCAGGGCGTCGAGGCCCAGCACGGCGTCGGCGATGGAGCCGTTCACGTGGCCGACGGCCGTGGCCACACCCTTGCCCATGTAGCGGTCGCCGCCGTCACGCAGCTCGACGGCCTCGAACGCACCGGTGGACGCACCCGACGGGACCGCGGCCCGGCCGCGGGCGCCGGAGTCGAGCTCGACCTCGACCTCGACCGTCGGGTTGCCGCGGGAGTCGATGATCTCCCGCCCGATGATGCCCTCGATGATGCTCACGTCGGTCCTTTGCTCCGGTTGCGGCTGGTGAACGGTGCGGCCGCCGGGACGGCCGCCCTCACGGTAGTGGGACGAGTCTGCCGGGGCCGGGACCGGACGCGGCACCGGAGCCGGTCACGGCCGGGCTAGAGGGCCTGGCGGATCAGGTCGGCGTAGGCCTGGGCACCGGCGGGCCGCAGGTGGGTGCCGTCGCCGACGAACCACTCCGGGTGCTCCGAGGCCAGCGAGTACCAGTCCACGACCGTGATGTTGGGGTGCCGGTCGGCGGCCGCCTCGATGCGCGAGTTGTTGAGGTCCTGCCAGGACCGGTTCACCTTGGCGTTGACGAGGATCAGCCGGCGCTCCCCCGCCACGTCGGCGAGCCGGTCGAGGTCGGCGTCCGTGAACGTGCCGTTGGTGCCGACGTGGACGATCAGCGGGCCCTGCACGTAGCCCTGCTGGACGTACCAGGTGGCGACGGAGAGCACGCTCGAGAACTGCCGCGCCACCTTGGCGTCCACGCGGATGCCCGGCATGGCGTTCAGGACCGCCCCCTTGGCGCCCAGCATCACCGAGTCGCCGACCGCCACGGCGTTGGTGGCGGTCTGCCCGGGGACCAGCGGGGCCGTGGTGGTGGGCGCGGTCGTCGTGGTCGACTCGGAGGGCGCCGCAGAGGTCGTGGTGACGGCGGGGTCGGGGCGGGCGGCCTCGAGGTCGGGCGCGTCGGGGTCCTCCCCCTCGGCGGCCGGCACCAGGCCGCTGCCCTCCAGCGCGGCGGCCTCCAGCCGGACGCGGTCGGGGCTGCTCGCGGCGGCGTGGAGGCCGAAGCCGATCACCAGCGTGAGCACCGCGAAGGAGGCCCCGACCGCCAGGCCACGACGACCGGCCTCGGCGCGCACCTGCGGGTCGCCCCGGCGGAAGCTGCGCCACCAGGCGCCGAGCGCGCCGTTGCGCAGCGGCGTCTCCACGTAGCGGTACGACAGCTCGGCGGCGCCGAAGGTGAGGAGCAGCCGCAGCACCACGAGCGGGAGCCCGCGGAGCGGGACGTCGATGTCGGGCCGGGTGACCTGGAAGATCGGCCAGTGCCACAGGTAGAGGGAGTACGAGCGCTTGCCGATCCACACCAACGGTGCGACGGCCATGACCTTGGCCACCCGCGACGCCGGGTGGACCATCACGGCGATGACCACCAGGCACACCAGGTCCAGCAGCAGGAACCCGCCGCGGTAGATGAACGAGTCGAACTCGTTGACCTGGGTGATGAACACCAGGATGAACACCAGGCCGACGGCACCGGCGACGTCCATCGTGGCCCGGGCCGACGGCGCCGCCTTCGCCGAGGACCGCCACGGGGCCCACGAGATGGCCAGCGCGGCGCCGAGCAGCATGCCCGCCGCCCGGGTGTCGGTCCCCATGTAGACGCGGGTCGGGTCCTTGTCCGGGCTGTAGAGGAGGGCCATCTCGAGGGCCGAGCAAAGCGCCAGGACGATGAGCCCCTGACGGGTCCGGCGACGGCCGAACCGCACCCAGGCCAGCGCGAAGAGCGGCGGGAAGATCAGGTAGAACTGCTCCTCCACGGCGAGCGACCACAGGTGCTTCAGCAGCGCCGGCCGCCCCGCGGCGGCGAAGTACGAGTCCTGCAGGTGGATCTGCCACCAGTTGCAGACGTAGAGCAGCGCAGCGACGACGTCGCCGCCCATGCGGCCGGCGGCGTCGCGGTAGACGAGCAGCGCCGCCACGCTGACCACGGCGAGCAGCAGGTACACGGCGGGGAGCAGCCGGCGGGCGCGGCGGATCCAGAACTGCCGGAGGTCGACGGTGCCGGAGCCCAGCCGCTCCTCGACCATGAGCGACGTGATCAAGAAGCCCGAGACCACGAAGAAGACCTCGACGCCCAGGAACCCGCCCGGGAACCACTTGAAGTCGCCGTGGTAGAAGAGCACGGCCATCACCGAGACCGCGCGCAGCCCGTCGAGGGCAGGGCGGTACCCCAGCTTCTTGAGCGCGGCAGGAGGCGCCGCGACGGCCGTCATGGGGCCATTCTCCCCCACCGGCAGGCCGCGCACGTGGCACCCCCGGACCGGTCTGACCGGCCGTCCACGCGGCCGGGGCCGGTCAGCGCGGCGCGAGCTCGACGTCGAAGCTGCGGACGGCCCGGGCGAAGATGTTGGCCTCGACGTCGGGCTCCGTGACGACGACCGGCGGCCGGAACCTGCGGGTCAGCTCGCCGAACAGCAGCTGCAGCTCGTAGCGGGCCAGGTTGGCCCCCAGGCAGAAGTGGGTCCCGTGGCCGAAGGCCACGTGGGGGTTGGGGCTCCGGCGCACGTCGAACCGGAACGGGTCCTCGAACACGGCCTCGTCACGGTTGGCCGACGGGTAGAGCAGCATGACCCGGTCGCCGGCCGCGACGGGCTGCTCGCCGATGGCCGTGTCCTCCGTGGCCGTCCGGAAGAAGTTGTTGAGCGGGGTCACCCAGCGCACCAGCTCCTCGACCGCCCCCGGGAGCAGCGACGGGTCCTCGGCCAGCGCGTCCCACTGGTCGGGGTGGTCGGCGAACGCGCGGATCCCGTGGGCGATGGTGGTGCGCGTGGTCTCGGCCCCACCGGCGATGAACAGCCCGGTCTCGTAGAGCAGCCGCAGCTCGGAGTAGCCCTCGCCGTCGCCGCACGGCGCGTGGACCCAGACCGACACCAGGTCGTCGAGCGGGTCGGCGGCCCGCTGCGGGGCGACCTCGGCGAGCAGGGCCACGAACTCGCCGATGGTCGCGTAGAGCTCCAGGAACGTGACCTCGTCGCGGGTGGCCATGTCGATCCGCATGAGCCGCTCGGACCAGGTCTTGACGTCGGGCCACCGCTCCTCGGGGAACCCTAGGAGACGGGCGGTCAGCCGGCACGGGAGCGGGGCGGCCAGGTGCTCCACGACCTCGGTGGTGCCCTGCGCGGCGACGGTGTCCAGGAGCTCGTCGATCGTGGCCCGGAAGAACGGCTCGTGCTGGCGCACGGCCTTGGGGGTGAACCGGTTGGAGACCAGACGGCGCTGCGCGACGTGCTCGGGGTCGTCCATCGCGATGATGGAGTTCTCCTCCTCGACGTACCACGACCGGTAGCCCTGGCCCGAGACGAACGTGGCGCTGCGGCGCTCGACGTCGAGCAGGTCGGCGTGGCGGGACACGGCCCACAGGCCGTTGGCCTCGTCGCGGTAGACGGGCTCGTGGGCCCGCATCCACGTGAACGCGGGGTGCGGGTCGTCCCGGTAGAACTCGGGGTCGAGCAGGTCGAACTGGGACACGGCGGCAGTCCCCGGTCCGCCGCTACTCGTCCTCGGCGTGGGTGACGGGCTCCTCGCCGATCCACTGCCGCAGGGTGTTCTTGAGCTTGGTCTGCTGGATGAAGATGTCGTGCTCCGGGGGCACGCCGCCGGCGGGCTGCGGGGACTTCCAGTAGAAGCTGAGCCACTCCTGGACCCCGGACTGGCCGGCCCGGGCGGCCAGGTCCAGGAACAGGGCCAGGTCCAGGACGATCGGCGCCGCCAGGATGGAGTCGCGGCAGAGGAAGTTCACCTTGATCTGCATCGGGTAGCCCATCCACCCGAAGATGTCGATGTTGTCCCAGCCCTCCTTGTTGTCACCGCGGGGCGGGTAGTAGTTGATCCGCACGACGTGATCGATGTTGCCGTACAGATCCGGGTACACCTCGGGCTGCAGGATCCCGTCGAGCACGCCCAGCTTGGAGACTTCCTTCGACT
>CAIYXG010000388.1 GCA_903930035.1 uncultured Actinomycetes bacterium
GGCAGGCGCAGCAGCCGTGCTGACAGCCCGCGGGCCACGGGACAGTCGTCCCCCGCCACGGCCAGGGTCCGTCCGAACGTCGAGTCGGGCAGGGACCCGTAGTGCTGGGCCACCTCCACCCCGGCCGCCGCGCAGTGCGCGACCACGTCGGACCGGCGGGCACCGTCGGGCAGCTGGACCCAGAACAGGTGCGCCGGGTGCTCCACACCGTCGCGCACCTCGGGCAGCCGCACCCCGTGCGCCCCGGCCCAGTCCGACAGCGCCGCCCGGTAGGCGTCCCACACCTGGTGGCGCCGTGACTGGACCGCGTCGACCTGGTCGAGCTGCGCGTCGAGGAGCGTGACCATCGGGTCGGCCATCCGCCAGGCCGAGCCCGGTCCCGCCCACTCGTAGGTGGCGGCCGCGCCGGACTCCATGCGGTAGCGGTCGGTGCCCTTGTCCACGGCCACCATGGCGGCGTCGACCAGCTCGGGGTCGTTCACCACCAGCGCCCCGCCCTCCACGGTCGACAGGTTCTTGGTGCGGTGGAAGCTGAGCGCCCCCAGCCGGCCGAACCGCCCGAGCGGGGTGCCCTGCCACCGGGCGCAGAGCCCGTGGGCGGCGTCCTCGACCAGGTCGGCCCCGACGGTGGCGGCGACGACCGCAAGCTCCTCCACGTCGGCGGCCACACCGCCGTAGTGGACGCAGACGACCGCCCGCGTCCGCGGCCCCACCACGCCGTCGAGCGAGACGGGGTCCATGTTCCCGTCCTCGGCCCGGACGTCGGCGAACCGGACGGTGGCGCCGCGCAGCAGGGCGGCGTTGGCGGTGGACGACAGGGTGAACGCCGGGACGACGACCTCGTCGCCCGGGCCCACGCCGGCCAGCAGCATCGCGGCCTCCAGCGCGTGCGTGCAGGAGGAGGTCAGCAGGACGGCGGGCGGCTCGTCGAGCAGGTCGGCCAGCCGCGACGTGGTGGCGGCACGGTCGGGCACGGGGACGGTCGGGGACGCGTGGAGCCGCACGACGCCGGTACCGCGGCCACCTGTGTCAGCCAACGCAGACCCCCATGAACACGGTGTGAAAGTATCCCCGGCGTGCGCGTGCTGGTAGTGATGCCGGGTCTGGACGCCGACGGGGGCGCGGAGCAGTCGCTCGCCGCGCTCCTGCCCCGGCTGGTCGACGCCGGCCACTCGGTGCACCTGGCGGTGCTCTCGGACCGTCAGGCGCTCGTACCGGGGTTCGAGCGTGCCGGTGCGGTCGTCCACGACCTCTCCTCGGCCCGCGGGACCGCCGGCCGCACCCGGGCGCTGCGCGACGTGGTGCGGGCCGTCCGGCCCGACGTGGTCCACGCGACGCTCTACGACGCCGCCGTGCCCGCCCAGCTGGTCGGCCGGTGGACGGGCGTGCCCGTGCTCGTGACCTGGGCGGTGACGCTCTACGACAGCGGCCACTTCGCCGAGTCGGGCGTGCCGCCCGCCAAGCTGCGCGCCGCGCAGGCCGTCGAGGCGGCGCTCGCCCGCGCCGCCGGGACCCGGTTCCACGCCGTCACCGCCGGCGTCGCCCGGGTCAACGCCCGGACGCTCCGGGTCCCGGCGGACCGTGTCCGGGTCGCCGAGCGGGGCCGCCCCGAGCCGCGGTGCACGGCGGCCGACGACGTCCCACGGCCCGACGGCCTGCCGGCGTCGGGCCGGCTCGTGCTGGCGGTCGGCCGGCAGGAGCCGCAGAAGGGCTACACCGAGCTGCTCGAGGTGTTCGACCGGCTCGCCGACCACCTGCCCGACGTCCACCTGGCCGTCGCCGGCCGCGAGGGCAACGACACCC
>CAIYXG010000389.1 GCA_903930035.1 uncultured Actinomycetes bacterium
CGGCCCGGGCGACGACGCCGCCTCGGAGATGGGCCCCCTCGTGACGCGGGAGCACCGTGACAAGGTGGCCTCGTACCTGCCGGCGGCGGCCGAGCAGGGGGCCACGCTGGTGCTCGACGGCCGTGACCTCGAGGTTGACGGCGACGGGTTCTTCCTCGGGGTCTCGGTGGTGGACCACGTGACGCCGGAGATGTCCTGCTACACCGACGAGATCTTCGGCCCGGTGCTGTCGGTGGTCCGGGTCGGCACCTACGACCAGGCGATGCAGCTCATCGAGGACTGCGCGTTCGGCAACGGGACCGCCATCTTCACCCGTGACGGCGGTGCGGCCCGGGCGTTCGCCCGCGACGTGCCGGTGGGCATGGTGGGGATCAACGTGCCCATCCCGGTGCCGGTCGCGGCCTACTCCTTCGGCGGCTGGAAGGACTCGCTGTTCGGCGACTCCCACGCCTACGGGCCGGAGGGCGTGCACTTCTACACGCGTACCAAGGTCGTCACGACCCGCTGGCCGGACCCGGCGACCTCCACGGTCGACCTGGGCTTCCCCCAGAACCGCTAGCCGGCGTCGTCGGCGGGGTCGGGCGCGGCCCCGACCACCCGGTCGATCCGCTCGCCGAGCCGGGCGCGCACGTGGCGCTCCATGGCGACGGCCAGCTCGGCGTCCACCGCCTTCTGCGCCAGCGGCCGCAGCTGCAGGACCAGCTCGGTCAGGCGGGGCACCTCCTCCGGCGGGACGGGGTCGGGCACGGCGTCGAACAGCTCGGACGCGGCCAGGTCCACGAACCGTGCGGCGATCCGGTCGATGTCGCGGCGCAGGGACTCGGCGTGGTCGAGCACCAGCTCCATCGGGATGCCGGCCCGGTAGAGCGCGGTGCCGGCCTCGAGCAGGCGGGGCCGCAGCACCCGGACGGTGCCGTCCTCGGCCAGCTCGACGACGCCGAGGGCGACGGCCTGGTCCACCCCGCTGCCGGGCAGCTCGCCCCCGAACCGCTCGGCGAGCTCGTCCACCGTGAGGGTGAACGGCTCCTCGTCCGACCACGGCGCGGTGATGGCGGCGCCGAGCCCCACCAGGTCGCCCAGGTCCTGCCCGTGCTGCCAGGCCTCCATGACCTCGCCGATGCTGGCCAGCGTCCACCCCCGGTCGAGCAGCTCGGTGACCAGCGTGAGGCGGGCCAGGTGGCCGTCGTCGTACAGGCCCACCCTGCCCTCGCGCCGTGGCGGGGGGAGCAGCCCCCGGTCCTGGTAGGCCCGGACGTTGCGCACGGTGGTCCCGGCGCGCGCCGCCAGGTCCTCGATGCGGTACCCGCGACGTGCGGGGGGTGACGGCGGGGCGGCGTCGGGCACCGGGGGAGTGTACCGGCGGGCGACAACTGTCACATCGTTCGATGTCATGGTTCGATTGACCTTGACATCGTTCGATGTAAAGTTCCCGCATGGCACGAACCGCACCCCCGCAGCGTCGGAGCAGGGTCGCCCGGCGGGGCCTCGACCCGTCGGGCCAGGTCGCGGTGGTCACCGGGGCCGGCAGCGGGATCGGCCGGGCCACGGCGCACGCGCTCGCCGCGGCCGGGGCCACTGTCGTGGGCGTCGACGTGGACGGCGGCGCGGCGGACCGCACGGTCGAGGAGCTGGCGCGTGCCGGGGCACCGGCCCACGCCTACGCCGTGGACGTCACCGACCGGACCGCGGTGGTGGAGCTGGCGGCGGCGGTGGAGTCCGAGGTGGGTCCGGTCGGGATCCTGGTCAACAACGCCGGGGTCGGGATGACCGGCCGGTTCCTGGACATGGCGGACGAGGACTGGGACTGGATCCTGGGCGTGAACCTGGACGGCGTCCGCAACGGGTGCGCCGCCTTCGGCCCGGCCATGGTGGCCCGCCGGCGGGGCCACGTGGTCAACGTGTCGTCCGGCCTGGGGTTCACTCCCCGGGCCACCGAGCCGGCCTACTGCACGACCAAGGCCGCGGTCCTCATGCTCTCGCAGTGCCTGCGCGCCGACTGGCGGTCCGCCGGCGTGGGCGTGACGGCCGTCTGTCCTGGGGTCATCAACACGCCGATCATCGACCGCACCCGCTTCGTCGGGTCCCGGGCCGCGTCCCGCGACCGTACCGTGCAGGCGTTCCGCCGGGGCCATGCGCCCGAGCTGGTCGCGGAGGCGGTCGTCGACTCCGTGCGCCGCAACCGTGCCGTCGTCCCGGTCGGGGTCGAGTCGCACGTCGGCTGGGGCCTGCACCGGGTGCTTCCCAGCCGCCTGGCCAGCCGCCTCGGCGCCCTCGACCAGCTCTGAACAGGAGTCCCCATGAGCCTCACCGAGACCTCGGCCGCCGTCACCCCCGAGTCCGTCGACGTCTCGACCGACGAGGGCCGTGACACGGTCTTCCGCAACGTCGTGGCCCGGCTGTCCCGCCAGTCGGTCGACAAGCACTTCGACGCGTACGCCGACGTGCCCTGGGACGACCCGGAGATGCAGGTCCGCGCCGACGACCCCCGGTTCCGGCTGCTCGACGTCGACCCGGTCGCCCAGACCGACTGGTACCGGTCGCTGCCCGAGGCCGAGCAGGCACGCGTGGGCCTGATGCGCATCGCGACCGGCATGCGGATCGGGTGGGAGTTCGAGAACGTGCTCCAGCGCGGACTGCTGCTCCAGGCCTTCTGGCTGACCGACTGCGAGCCCGAGTTCCGCTACCTCCACCACGAGGTCGTCGAGGAGTCGCAGCACTCGATGATGTTCAACGAGTTCATCGCGCGCTCGGGCATGAGGGTGACGGGCATGCCGCTGCCCCGCAAGGTCGCCTCGGCCCACGTCGTGCGGACGGCCCGCCGCTTCCCCGGCCTGTTCTTCCTGTTCGTGCTCGGCGGCGAGGACCCGGTCGACCACGTGCAGCGGCGCCACCTGCAGGCCGGGGGGCTCCACCCGCTCGTGCAGAGGATCATGCGGATCCACCTGACCGAGGAGGCCCGCCACCTCTCGTTCGCCCGGCAGTACGTCAAGCGCGAGGTGCCCCGTCTCCCGCGCTGGCGCCGGACGCTCCTGTCCCTGTGCGCACCGGTGCTGTTCGGCGTGATGACCCGGATGATGGTGTTCCCGTCCCGCTCGCTGCTGAGGTCGGTCGGTGCCCCGGTCGACCAGGTCCGACGGGCCGAGCGGTCGGACGCGTCGCGCCAGCTGCTCGTCGACGCGACCGCCTCGACCCGCAAGCTCGTCGCCGAGGCCGGCCTCATGACGCCGGTGGCCACCGTGCTCTGGCGGCGGTTCGGCATCGCCCCCGCCACGGGTCCCGTCGTCGGCTGACGCGGCCGCCGCTCCCGGGGACCGGTCCCCGCCCCGCCGCGCCGCGCCGCGCCCTAGGTTGGGCGTGCTTCCTCCGACCCGCCGCCGCGGCGGCCGAACCGAGGAGGCCCCGTGCCCGACGGACCGCCCACCCAGGACGCCGCCCCCGCCGGGCCGGGCGCCCACCTGCTCGAGGACCTGGTCCGGGACGGCCCGCCGTCGCGCCGTCCGCCCCGCCGCCCACCCCTCGGCCCGGCCCGCCGCCCCCTGGGCGACTGGCCGGCACCGGGAACCTGGTGGACCGGGGTGGTCGGGCTGCTGGTGGCCGTGGCCGTGGTCGCCGGGCTGGTCTGGTTCCGTCGGCCGGCCGCCGGGGTGGACCAGCTCCCCATGACCGCCGGCGCATCGCCCGCGGGCGCCGCTGCGCCGGTCGGAGGCGCCGTCGGCGGCCCGGGCGACCTGGCGCTGCCGGCGGCCTCCACCTCGACGGTCCCGCCGGGGCCGCTCGTGGTCCACGTCGCCGGTGCGGTGGCCCGGCCCGGC
>CAIYXG010000390.1 GCA_903930035.1 uncultured Actinomycetes bacterium
CCCCGCTGCTCCTGCTGCTGGTCGCGCTCGCGCTGACGTTCCTCGGCGGCACGGCCGCAGGGGCCGAGGACCGGCCGCTCGGCCGGGCGGTCCGCCTGCCGGCGACGCTCCTCCACCGGGCCGGGACGCTGCGGCGGCCGCTGGGGAGGGTCCTGGCGCTGCTCGTCCGGGCCGCCCTGTGGCTCGGGCGGGCAGCGGCCCACGTGGTCCGGGTCCTGACGTTCTCACTGCTGGCGGTGCCCGCCGTCCTGCTGCCGTGGCTCGTCCAACGGCTGCTCCTGCTCGACCCGCTCGCAGCGCACCACGACGCCGGGAGCCGGTGGATCACCCGGGCACGGCACCGCACGCAGCCCGCGCACCCGTGGATGCACGACCCGGCGGCCCGCCCGCCGCACCCCTACCGGAAGGTGCGGACCGCAGTGGTGCTGCTGCTGGCGGTGCCGGTCGTGGTCGTCGGCACCGTCTGGCTCCGCGGCGACCCCGCCGCGATCGATGTGGCGCAGCCGGCTGCGTTCGCGGGCGACGACTGGTGGGACACCCACCACCAGGACCTGACGTACGTCCTGACGCCCCGGACCGGCTGGAACCCCTACGACTGGCAGCGGGTGCAGGACGTCGAACTGTCGACCATCAACGTCCACGACGGACGGCGGGACACCTGGACCCCGCCCGACTGCGGCGGCTGCCGACGCCTCAAGGTCTGGGTCTACGGCGGCTCCACCATCTTCGGCTACGGCCAGCGCGACGACCACACGATTCCGTCGGAGCTCGCCAGGGTCGCGGCGGACGCGGGCTACACCCTCGACGTCAGGAACATGGGGGTGCCGGGCAACCTCCACTTCGAGGAGGCGCAGCGGTACGCGTGGGACGCAACTGGCCAGGACGGGCCCCCGGACGTCGTGGTGTTCTACGACGGCGTCAACGACCTCAAGGGGGCGCTCCTGCGCAACGACTACCGGGCGAACGGCGAGGACCAGCCCTCGTCCATCACGCTCGAGGAGTTCCGTCGCAACTACGGGTCGTTCGAGGCGTTCCTGACCAGGGTGTTCGGCTCACGACCGGCCTCGGGGCCCGGCGCGGTCCCGACGACCTCGTCGCCGCCGGCAGCCCCCGACGACCTGGCACGGCGAGCCGTCGAGGACTACGCACGGGCGCTCACCACGAGCCGGGGCGCGGTGCTGGCCACGGGTGCCGACGGGTTCTGGTTCTGGCAGCCCGACCGCTGGTCGCGCGGGCCCGTCGCCGGCGAGCCGAGCGGGCCGGACGACGAGGCGCTCCGGGGGCGCAGCGCGCTGGTCCGCAGCCTGCTGCCCGAGGGGGTGGTCGACCTGAGCGACTCGCTCGACCCCTCGACAGCACCACTCTTCTACGACGACGTCCACACCAACGAGGAGGCGGCCCGGATGGTCGCCACCTCAATGTTCGCGGAGATTCGTCCGACGCTGGACCGCCTGCGCCAGGAGGCGCCGTGAGGGCCTACCTCGCCGGCCTGGGCCGGTTCGTGGGGCAGGTGTGCCACTTCGGGTTCTCCACCCGACGGGCGCTGTTCCCCCTCGTCGTGCTCGTCGGCCTGTCGCTCGTCGCCCTGGTCGCTGCGGTCAAGGTGGTCGTGCCGGTGGTCGTCTACCCGCTGCTCTAGACCGCCCTAGGCGCCGAGCCGGTCGAGCAGGAACGCGGCGGCGTCGGCGCTCGCGGCGTACGGGACCGAGCAGTGGTCCTGACCGGCGTACTCCGTCTGGGTGGCGTCGGTGCCCAGCGCCCGCGCCGCGTCCAGGTAGTGCTGCTGCCAGACGGGGAAGACCATCGTGTCGTCGAGCGCGGTCGCCACGAACACGGGGGCCGACGCGGCCACCTGCCCGGCGCACACCGACTGCAGGCGCTCGAGCCACCGGTCCAGGTGCTGCGGGTGCGCCTCGTTGAGCAGGTCCTGGGTGGCGGCGAGCGCCTGCAGCCGCTGGCCCAGCACGTGGCCGGGCAGGTCGTTCCAGCCCGCCGCCATGAGCGCGACCGTCTCGGGGGCGAGCACGTCGGTGGGCTCGAGGTCGTCGAAGATCCAGCCCAGCACGGCGAAGAGCATGATGACGTGGTGGTCGCCCATCCGGCCGCCGGCCACGATCGTGTCCCGCTCGGGCCAGGCCACCAGGCCCGGCACGCCCGGGGCGAACGTGGCGACGCCCCGGAGGTCCAGGCCCGCCAGCTCCTCGCCGGGGAGCTCGGGGACGCCGAGCGCCATGCCGCCGCCCTCCGACCACCCCAGGGCGCCGAACCGGGTGCCGGCGCCGGCCGGACCGAGCTGGGACAGCGAGCGGACGGCGTTCACGGCGTCACGTGCGCCGGTCGTGGCACAGCAGTAGTGGTGGAACCCGTCGGTCCCCATGCCCTGGTAGTCCGGGGCGGCGACGACGGCCCCGGCCGCGAGGTACTGCGTCATCCCGGGCACGCCGCGGTCGATGTCGGTCATGGCCGCCGCGTCGGGGAAGTCGATGAGCTCGCCGGCGGGGTTGGGCTGGAACGACGGCGCCGACGCGTCACCGAGCCCGGTGGTGCCGTGGCACCAGACCACGACCGGCCGGTCCGTGCCGGCGGCGGCCGGTGCGGCGACCACGCCGGTGGACTCCGTCGGGCGTCCGAGGAGGTCCTGCGACGCGAACCGCACGCGCCAGGCCCGGGAACCGGGGACGTCGGGGGCGATCTCCACCGCCTCGAGCAGGGTGCCGGGAGCTGTCATGCCCCCGAACGTAGCGAAGGGGCGCCACCTCCCGGTGACGCCCCTCCGTCAGGTCGTCGGCGGCCGGGCCGGGGCCCGGGGCCTCAGGCCTCGTCGGACTCGATGACGGTCAGCTCTTCCTCGACGGCGTGCAGCTCGCCGTCCTCGCCGACCACCGAGAGGACCTCGTCGACCACGACGTCGCCGTCGGCGGTCACGACCGTCACGGTCTCGTCGGTGGCGACCACGGTGCCGTCGGCGGCGACCGCCGCCACCAGGTCGTCGACGACGACGTTGCCGTCCTCGTCCTCGGCGCCGGTCACGACCTCGACGATCTCGATCTCGTCGCCGGTGTTCTCGCTGTCACTCATTCAGGGCCTCCCTCGACCGTGGACCCGGGTGGTCCGGACGGGCATCCTGCCACGGTCCGGAGGGCGCCGCCGCCCGACGCCCTAGTCGGCCACACGACGCAGGACGTTGCGGTCGGTGTGGTGGAACAGGTCCTCGAACTCCTTCATCCGGAGCACCGAGTCCTCGTCGTAGGCGAGGGTGTCGCCGTCCACCGAGACGGTGACGGTGTAGGCGACGGTCGAGGCGTTGGCCGCGAGGTACTCGTTCTCCACGATCCCGTAGGTGGTGGAGCCCAGCTCGGCGGCCATCGTGAACTCGGTGGCGTCGGCCGTCGCTGCCCCGCCCGCCAGCAGCACCGTGCCGCGGGGGACCATGAAGGCACGCATCACCTGGCCGGCCGCGGCGTCCCAGAGCCAGTAGCCGACCTCCGTGTGGAACGGGTCCTCCTCGTCGTCGCGCCACGCCGCCATGCGGTAGTCCAGCCCGTAGAGGCACTGCGACCCGTTGTCGACCGGGCCGAACGGGCTGAAGGTCACGCGCTCCCGGTAGGCCGTGGTCCCGGTCTCCCCCTCCTCGTGGTGGAAGGAGAGGTCGACGCCGCCCTCGCCCTCCCAGGTGCCCACCAGCGGCCGCAGCGGCCCCAGCTTCTCGAACTCGGTGAACGGCATCGCTGCTCCTGGGTCGGCCACGCCGGGTCGGCGGGGGGGGGAATCGGACGCGGCGCATCGTAGGTTGGACCCACCATGCGAAGCGCCTCGAAGGTTGCCGTCCTGACCGTCCTGGTGTCGGTCGCCCTGGCGTCGGTCGTGGCCGTCGCCGCCGCCGCGGGCGGGACGGAGCTCGGCGGCCTGCCGGTGGCGGCCTGGTGCGCGGTCGTGGCCTTCGGCGTGAACTGGGTGGCGTTCGTCCCGTCGTGGCTGGCCCGGACGGAGAAGTTCTACGACCTGACCGGCACGCTCACCTACCTGTCGGTCACGGGGTTCGCGCTCGTCGCCGTAGGCCGCTACGACGTCCGGTCCCTGCTGCTGGGCGGGATGGTCGCCGTGTGGGCGCTGCGCCTGGGCACGTTCCTCTTCCGCCGCGTGCTGGCGGCCGGGAGCGACGGCCGGTTCGACACCATCAAGCACGACCCCGCCCGCCTGTTCATGACCTGGACGCTCCAGGGCCTGTGGGTGTTCCTGACCCTCTGCGCCGCCGTGGCCGCCATCACACCGACCACGGCGGAGCCGCTCGGCCCCGTGGCCTGGGCCGGCCTGGCCGTCTGGGTGGTCGGTCTGGGGCTCGAGGTCGTGGCCGACCGCCAGAAACAGGCGTTCCGGGCCGACCCCGCCAACGACGGCGGGTTCGTCACCACCGGCCTGTGGGCCTGGTCCCGGCACCCCAACTACTTCGGCGAGATCCTCCTGTGGGCCGGCGTGGCACTGGTGGCGGCGGGCAACCTGGCCGGGTCCCGCTGGGTCACCTTCGTGGCCTCGCCGCTGTTCGTGGCCGTGCTCATCACCAAGGTCAGCGGGATCCCGCTGCTCGAGCAGCGGGCCGACGAGCGGTGGGGCCTCGACGAGGACTACGAGGCCTACAAGGCCGCCACTCCGGTGCTCCTCCCCCGGCCGCCCCGGCGGGCCTGACCCGGCCAAGGAGCGACGGCGCGACCTTCCCTCAGACGGGGTCGGACGCCTCGTCGAGGAGCTCGCCGAGCTCGGCCTCCAGCTCGGCGTCGACCACCTCGGACGGCCCCTCGACGTTCACGTTGGGCAGGATCCGGTCGAGCCACCTGGGCAGCCACCAGTTCTTGTCGCCCAGCAGCTCCATGGTGGCGGGCACCAGCAGCATGCGGACCACGGTCGCGTCCAGCAGCACGGCGAGCGCCAGCCCGAAGCCGAAGATCTTGATGGACCGGTTGTCCTCGAGCAGGAAGCTCCCGAACACGAAGAACATGATCGCCGCGGCGGCGGTGATCACCCGGGCCGTGGCGGCCAGGCCGTCGGCCACCGACGTACGGCTGTCCCTGGTCCGCACCCACTCCTCACGGACGCGCGAGAGCAGGAACACCTCGTAGTCCATGGAGAGGCCGAACACGATGGCGAAGAGCATCATCGGCAGGAACGGCTCGATGGGCGCCGGCTCGATGCCGAACAGCGTCTTGAGCCACCCCCACTCGAAGATCGCGACCATGGCCCCGTAGGCGGCGCCGATGCTCAGCAGGTTCATGACGACCGCCTTGAGCGGCACCAGGAGCGAGCGGAACACCACCATCAGGAGCACGAACGACAGCGTGAGGACCGCGGCGAAGAACAGGACCAGCCGCTCCCCCAGGAACGCCGAGAAGTCGACCGTCACCGCCACGAACCCCGTGACCAGCACGTCGACGCCGGTGCCGGCGGTGGCGGCGGGGAGCACCTGGTCGCGCAGCGTGTTGACCAGCACCGTGGTGGCGGCGTCCTGCGGCGCCGTCGTGGGGATCACCCGCCACTGGACCGCCGTGGGACGCTCCGGGTCGTTGGGGATGGGCGGCGACACGAACAGCACGCCCTCTGTGGCCTGGACGTCCTTCTGCACGGCGTCCAGCTCGGCCAGCGTCGCACCGTCCGGCAGCTCGGCCACCAGCAGGAGCGGGCCGTTCACGCCCGGGCCGAAGCCCTTGGCCACCAGGTCGTAGGCGGTGCGGGTCGTGGACCCCACGGGGTCGTTGCCCTGGTCGGCGAACCCCAGCCGCAGG
>CAIYXG010000391.1 GCA_903930035.1 uncultured Actinomycetes bacterium
CGAGGAGCGCACCGACGTCTACCGCCCGGCGGAGGTGGTGACCCCGCCCGACCGCGGCGCGACCTGGGCACCCGCGGTCTACGCGGCCGAGCACACGGAGTCGGCGTTCATCACCGACATGGCGCTCGAGTGGCTGCAGGCGACCGTCGCGGCAGACGACGGCCCGTGGTGCGCGCACCTGTCCTACCTGCGGCCGCACCCGCCGTACCTGGCGCCGGCGCCCTACCACGACATGTTCGACCCGGCCGAGGTGCCGCCCGCCGTCCGGCACGCGGACCCGCAGGCGGAGGCCGCCGTGCACCCCTTCCTGCAGGGGGCGCTCATGGTGGTGCCGTCGCCCGACCACGACCTGGACCAGCGGCAGCTGCAGGCGACCTACTACGGCATGGTCGCCGAGGTCGACGCCGCACTGGGCCGGTTCCTCGACGGGCTCGACGAGCTCGGCCAGCGCGACAACACGGTCGTGGTCCTGACCTCGGACCACGGCGAGCAGCTCGGCGACCACTGGCTGGTCGAGAAGCTCGGGTTCTTCGACCAGTCGTTCCGGGTGCCGCTGATCGTGCGGTGGCCGGGGATGGCCGGCCGCCCGGGCCGCACCGTCGACGCGTTCACCGAGAACGTCGACGTGGTGCCGACCCTGCTCGACCTCGTGGGCGGCACGGTGCCCGAGTTCTGCGACGGCGCCTCCCTGCGGCCGTTCCTGGACGGCGACCTGGAGGGGGTCGCCGCCCCCGACGGCTGGCGCGACGCGGTCCACACCGAGTTCGACTTCCGCGACCCGGTCACGGGGATCACCTCGGCGGTCTACGGCCTCCGGCTCGACGAGTGCGCCATCTCGGTCCTGCGCGACCGGCACGGCAAGTACGTCCACTTCGCCGGCCACTTCCCGCCGCTGTTCTTCGACCTGGAGAACGACCCCGGCGAGCTGCACGACCTGGCCGGCGACCCGGACCGGGCGGCCCAGGTGCTCGACTACGCGCAGCGGCTGCTGGGCCTGCGCATGGCGCACACCGACCCGCGGCTCGCGAACCACCGCGCCACGGTCGACGGGCCCGTCCACCGGGCCGACCCGCCGCGGCCCGGCCGGTAGCGGCGCGGGCGGCGGGCCCGAAACCGAACCCGGGGGCCCGGAAGGGCCGGGGGTAGGGTGGCCCGTCCGCCCGACGGCAGGGGCGTCAGGTCCGCCGTCTCAACCCACGCAGAGAAAAATGGCTCGTCGGTTCACCCTCAAGGTGCCGCGGCCCCTCGAGCTGGGCCGCCGGCTGGTCGACCTCCTCGGTCCGACCGGCGGTGCCGCGCGCCAGACGCTGGTCGCGCTGACGTTCAACTCGTCGACGAGCTTCGTGGCCGGCGCGGTGCTGGGGAGCATCGTGGGCACGTTCGACCGCCTGCCCGGCCTGCTGCTCATGGTCCCGGCTGCCATCGGCCTGCGCGGCAACGTGTTCGGCTCGATGGGCAACCGCCTCTCGACCGCCATCCACACCGGTACGTTCCGGGCGACGTTCCGCAAGGAGTCGGTGCTCCGCCAGAACGTGACGGCGTCGCTCGCGCTCACCATCGTGCTGTCGTTCGTGCTGGCACTGCTGGCCAAGGTCGCCGCGGTCAGCTTCGGCATCGAGAACAGCATCTCGGTGCTCGACCTGGCACTGATCTCGGTGCTCGGCGGCCTGCTGGCGAGCCTGGTCGTGCTCATCGCCACCGTCGTGCTGGCCGTGCTGGCCGTGCGGCGCGGGTGGGACCTGGACAACCTGGTCGCCCCCACCACCGCGACCCTGGGCGACGTCGTGACGATCCCGGCGCTGTTCCTGGCCAGCCAGCTGGTGAACGGGTCGAACGCCTCGACCGTGCTCGGCTGGGTGACGCTGGCCGTGGCGGTCGGTGCCCTGGTGGTGTCGCTGCGCACCCGGCAGGCACTCATCCGCCAGATCTTCCGGGAGTCGGTGCCGGTCCTGACCGCGGCGCTCGTGCTGTCCACGCTGGCGGGCCTGGCGGTCGAGAAGCAGCTCGGCCTGTTCGCCGCCCTGCCGGCGCTGCTGGTGCTCGAGCCGGCGTTCGTGAGCTCGGCCGGCTCGCTCGGCGGCATCCTCTCCAGCCGGGTGGCCACCAACCTCCACCTGGGTCTGGTCGAGCCGCTCCTGCGGCCCGGGCGCGAGGTGCGGCGCGACGCGCTCGCCGTGGCGCTCATCGGCCTGCCCGTGTTCGTGTTCAACGGAGTGGGCGCCCACCTGGTCGCCGGCCTCCTCGGCGAGTCCAGCCCCGGGCTGCTGTGGATGGTGGCGGTGTCGCTCGTGGCGGGCGCGGTCGCCGTGGCGTTCGTGCTGGCCGTCGCGTACTACGGGACCATCGCCGCGTGGCAGGTCAACCTGGACCCCGACACCTACGGGATCCCCGTGGTCACGGCGTCGGTGGACTTCGTCGGCGCCGTCGCGCTGATCGTGACGGTCATCGCGTTCAGCCTGGCCTGAGCCCGCGGGGCGCGGGGCGGGCGGTCAGACGTCGAGCAGGTCGGCGACGAGGGCGGCCACCGGGCTGCGCTCGGAGCGCGTGAGCGTCACGTGGCCGAACAGCGGGTGACCCTTGAGCGTCGCGACCACCGACGCGATGCCGTCGTGGCGGCCCACCCGGAGGTTGTCGCGCTGCGCCACGTCGTGGGTGAGCACGACCCGGCTGTTGCGGCCCAGGCGGCTGAGCGCCGTGAGCAGGACCATCTTCTCCAGGTTCTGCGCCTCGTCCACGATGACGAACGTGTCGGTCAGGGTCCGGCCCCGGATGTGCGTGAGCGGGAGCACCTCGAGCAGCTCCCGCTCGATGACCTCGTCGATCACCTCGGGACCGGCGATGGACTCGAGCGCGTCGGTCACCGCCGCAGCCCAGGGGTTCATCTTCTCGGACTCTGTGCCGGGCAGGAAGCCCAGGTCCTGGCCGCCCACGGCGTAGAGCGGCCGGAAGATGACGACCTTGCGGTGGACCCGCCGCTCGAGGACCGACTCCAGGCCGGCGGCGAGCGCCAGGACCGACTTGCCCGTGCCCGCCGAGCCGCCCAGCGACACGATGCCCACGGCGTCGTCCATCAGCAAGTCGAGCGCGATGCGCTGCTCGGCCGAGCGGCCCCGCACGTCGAACACGGGACGGTCCCCCTCGACCAGGTGGGCCAGTCCGTCGGCGTGGCGGCGGGCGAGGGCCGAGCCGGCGCCCGACCGCAGCACGATGCCGCCGTTGACCGGGACGTCCAGGCCGGGCGGCAGGTCCAGCACGCGGTCGGCGTAGAGCGAGTCGACCTGCTCGGCCGAGGCGTCGACCGTGACGATGCCGGACCACGCGTCGGCACCGTCGGCCAGCTCGTTGCGGTACTCCTCGGCTCCGAGGCCGACCACGGCCGCCTTCAGCCGCAGCGGGAGGTCCTTCGAGACCAGCGTGACGTCAAGGCCCTTGTCGGCCAGGTTGCGGCCCACCGCCAGGATGCGGTGGTCGTTCACGTCCGAGGAGAACGCGGCCGGCAGGCTCGACATGTCGATGTGGTTGAGCTCGACACGCACCGTGCCGCCCGCACCGTTCACCGGGATGGGCTCGGTCAGCGTGCCGTGCTCCAGCCGCAGCCGTTCCAGGAACCGGAGCGACTCTCGGGCCGACCACCCGAGCTCCGGGTGGAGGCGCTTCCCCTCCAGCTCCGTGAGGACGACGAGGGGCACGACGACGTCGTGCTCCTCGAACTTGCCCAGTGCAGCCGGGTCGGCCAGCAGCACCGAGGTGTCGATGACGTACGTGCGGGGTTCGATGGGCGGAACCTACCGTCGGTCCCCGCGGGGCGCGTGGCATTCCTGCCGGGGCAAGATGAACTCCTGATGTCCGAGCCGACCCGCCCCGACCAGCCGCCCGTCGTCCCCCCGGCACCCCCGGGGCCGCCGGCCGCGCCGCCTGCGCCCCACGGGGCCGTCCCCCAGTGGAGCCCGCCGCCGCCCGGGTACCCGGCCGGGCCGCCGGTCGCC
>CAIYXG010000392.1 GCA_903930035.1 uncultured Actinomycetes bacterium
CCACGATGACCGCGACCGCGACCGTGGCCGGCTGCCCCGCGGGCCCGGCGAACGCCACCATCCAGGCGTGCGAGGTCGGGGGCTCGGTGCCCAGCTGGGCCGTCCCGGTCTTGGCCCCGACGTCGGCGCCCGAGAGCTGCAGGCCGGTCGCCGTGCCCTGGGCCACGTCGGACAGCATCGCCCGGCGCAGCACGTCGGCGACCTCGGGCGAGACGAACCGCCGCCACTCCCCCGGCTCGTAGGTGTCGACCACGGACCCGTCGGCGGCCCGGACCTCGGCCATGACGTGGGGCCGCATGACGCTGCCGCCGTTGGCGACCCCGGCCGCCACGAGGGCCATCTGGAGCGGGGTGGCCGCCACGTCGTTCTGGCCGATCGACGTCTGGGCCAGGCGCGGCGTGTCGGCGTGGATGGGCACGCCGTCGGGGCTCGTCCGCACCACCGGGCCGAAGTCGGTCGGGTAGGTCGACGCCACGGGGCGGGTCAGGTCGATCGGGGGCACGCTGTCGAACCCGGCGGCCCGGGCCGCCGCCACCATGGGCTCCGGACCGAGCTGCTCCGACGCCATCTGGGCGAACGACGAGTTGCACGAACGGTCGAAGACCACGAACAGCGTCCCCCCGCAGGGCTTGTTGCCGAAGTTGCGGATCGGCCGGGTGGTGAGCGGCGGCGTGTAGCTGGTCACCACGGGGTAGCTGGGCGTGGTCTCGGTGACCTTGCCCGAGGTCAGCCCGGCCGCCGCCGTCACGATCTTGAACGTGGAGCCCGGGAAGAACCGGTCCTGGTAGGACCGCGCCAGCAGGGGCTTGGCAGGGGCGGCGTCGAGCAGGTCCTTGGCCGCCCGCGCCGCGTCGGCGTCGTTGTTGGACACGGCGTTCGGGTCGTAGGAAGGGTTGGAGTAGAGCGCCAGGACCGCGCCGGTCCGAGGGTCGACGGCGACGACCGAGCCGGTCCGCCCGGCCAGCGCGTCACGCGCCGCCGTCTGCACCCGGTCCTGCAGGCTCAGCACCACCGTGCCGGCGCTCGACGTCTCCTGGAAGAGCCCGGTCAGCTCCCGGAGGCGCAGCGACGCCGTGCGGCCCGACAGCTCGTCGTTGTAGGTGCGCTCGACGCCGGCCGAGCCGAGGGTGAAGGAGAAGTAGCCGGTGGTGTGCGCGTACAGGTCGGCCTTCGGGTACACCCGCTGGTAGCGCAGGGCCGCACGGCGGGCCTCCGACGTGGCCACGACGGTGCCGTCCGAGGTCACGATGTCGCCGCGGGGCCGGTTGAAGTCGCGCTGCAACGACCGTGTGTTGTCGGGCCGCTGGTTGAGCGAGTCGGCCTGGAGCACCTGCACCTGGTTGAGCTTCAGGAACAGCGCGGCGTACAGGCACATGATCACGACGCCGAGCGTCCGCACCCGCTTGCTCACCGGACCGCCACCGCCCACACGGGCCGCTGGTCCACCGAGGCCGAGATCCTGACGAGCAGCGCCAGCAGGACGTAGTTGGCCACGAGCGAGGACCCGCCGTAGGACACGAACGGCAGGGTCACGCCGGTGAGCGGGAGGAGCCGGGTCACCCCGGCCACGATGATGAAGGCCTGGATGGCCAGGAGCGACGTGAGCCCGACCGCGAGGAGCCCCGAGAAGGACTCGCCCGCCACTCGCGCCACCCGCAGTCCGGACCCGGCGAGCAGCAGGAACGCGCACAGGACGACGGTGGCGCCCAGCAGGCCCAGCTCCTCGCCGATGACCGCGAAGATGAAGTCGGTCTCCTGGTACGGGATGCGGCCCGAGATCCCCAGGCCGATGCCGGTGCCGGTCGTCCCGCCCCACGCCAGCGCGTAGGCGGACTGGATGATCTGGTACCCCTTGCCGGTCGGGTCGGCCCAGGGGTCGAGCCACACCGAGACCCGCGTCTGCACGTGCGAGAAGGCCGTCCAGCTGGCCAGGGCGCCGACGCCGAACAGCGCGCCGCCCGCCACCAGGTAGCTGGCCCGGCCGGTCGCCGCCCACAGCATCACCACGAACAGCACGAAGAACAGCAGTGCGGAGCCCAGGTCCTTCTGGAAGATCATGACCACGAGCGACAGCCCCCAGGCCACCAGCACGGGGCCGAAGTACCGGGGGTGCGGCACGTTGAACGGCCCGACCCGGAAGGTCGCCGTGCCCAGCAGCTCGCGGCGGTCCATGAGGTAGCCGGCGAAGAAGATGGCCAGCGCGATCTTGGCGAACTCGCCGGGCTGGAAGCTCACGGGCCCGACCGCCACCCAGATCCGCGAGCCGTTGATGCTGCGGCCGATGCCGGGAACCAGGGGCAGGATCAGCAGCAGGAACCCGACCAGGCCGAAGGTGTAGCGGTACCGCTGCAGGACCCGGATGTCGCGCACGACGGCGAGCGTGAGGACGAACAGCCCGATGCCCACCACGGTCCACCCGAGCTGCTTTGCCGCCAGGTCGGTGTCGAGGCGCGAGATGAACACGTAGCCCAGGCCGTTGAGCAGTGCGGCCAGTGGCAGGAACAGCGCGTCGGCCGCCGGCGCCAGCCGCCGCACGGCCAGGTGGGCCACGACGACCAGCCCGAAGATCCCCAGCAGGAACAGGCCGACGTCGGCCGGCAGGGACGAGTTCCGGCCCAGGCTCGCCAGCGCATAGGCACCGCCGATGATGAGGCCGGCCAGGACCAGGAGCCCCAGCTCGGTCGTGCGACGGCGGCGCCGGACGAACTCGGCCGGCGTGACCAGCTGGGGCGTGGACGTCGTCACGGCCTCAGGCCCCGGGGGGCGCCGTGACCGTCGGGCTCGGGCCCGGCGGCAGGGTGGACGGCACCGTCACGACCGGGAGGGTGGTCACCGTGGTGGACGGCGCGGTCCCCGTCGTGGTGGTCGTCGACGCCGGGGTCGTGGTCGCCGGCCGCACCGTCGTGGGCGA
>CAIYXG010000393.1 GCA_903930035.1 uncultured Actinomycetes bacterium
CTTTCCGCGACGACCGCCATATGACGTCGCGATGTGGCGGGCGGCCCCCGGCCGGGAACCGCCCGCAGCGGGGACTACTTGGAGTAGAGCTCGACGATCAGCTGCTCACGGACGGGCACGTCGATGTGCTCGCGGAGCGGCAGCTCGCGGACGGTGACCTCGAGGCCGCCGTCGGCCGTGTCGAGCCACGGCGGGGCGCTGCGGCCGAGGGTGTCCATGTTCCAGCGGACGATCTCCATCTGCCGCGACTTGTCACGGAGACGGATCACGTCGCCCTTGCGGACACGGTACGACGGGATGTTGACGCGCTTGCCGTTGACCTCGATGTGGCCGTGCGAGGTGAACTGGCGGGCCTGCGGGCGGGTCGACGCCCAGCCGGCGCGGTAGACCACGTTGTCGAGGCGCTGCTCGCAGAATCGCAGCAGGTTCTCGCCCGTGACGCCCTGGCGGCGGCTGGCCTCGGCGTAGAGGTTGCGGAACTGGCGCTCCGTCATGCCGTAGGCGAAGCGGGCCTTCTGCTTCTCCTGGAGCTGGAGCAGGTACTCGCTCACGTTGCCCCGGCGGCGGGTGCGGCCGTGCATGCCCGGCGGGTACGGGCGGTTCTCCATGGCCTTGTTCTCGCCCTGGGTGCCCCAGATGTTGGAGCCCAGACGGCGGGAGACGCGGGCCTTCGGACCGGTGTAGCGCGACATGGGTCAGAGCCTCCGACGCTTGGGGGGACGGCAGCCGTTGTGCGGCACGGGGGTCACGTCCTTGATGCCGGTGACCTCGATGCCCACGTTCTGGATGGACCGGATGGCGGTCTCGCGGCCCGAGCCCGGGCCCTTCACCACGACGTCGACCTTGCGGACGCCGTGCTCCATGGCCCGACGGGCGGCCTGCTCGGCGGCGAGCTGCGCCGCGAACGGGGTCGACTTCCGGGAGCCCTTGAAGCCCACGTTGCCGGCCGAGGCCCACGAGAGCACGTTGCCCTCCTGGTCGGTGATGGAGATGATCGTGTTGTTGAAGGAGGACTTGATGTGCGCCACCCCGTAGGTGACGTTCTTCTTTTCCTTCTTGCGGGGACGACGTCCCCCAGCGGGAGGCTTGGCCATTACTTGCGGACCTTCTTCTTGCCGGCGACGGTCTTCTTGGGACCCTTGCGGGTACGGGCGTTGGTGTGGGTGCGCTGGCCGCGGACCGGGAGGCCCCGGCGGTGACGGAGGCCCTGGTAGCAGCCGATCTCCATCTTGCGCTTGATGTTCTGGTTGACCTCACGACGGAGGTCGCCCTCGACCTCCACGTGCTCCTCGATGTAGCCGCGGAGCTTGGTCACCTCGGCGTCGGTGAGGTCTCGGACACGGGTCGACTCGTCGATCCCGGTGCCGGCACAGATCTCGGACGCAGTGGTCCGGCCGATGCCGTAGATGTAGGTGAGCGAAATGACGAGCCGCTTCTCTCGCGGGATGTCAACGCCGGCAATTCGAGCCATGGTTCCTTCCTCAGCCCTGCCGCTGCTTGTGGCGCGGGTTCTCGCAGATCACCATCACGCGCCCATGGCGGCGGATGACCCGACACTTCTCACACATCTTCTTGACGCTCGGACGAACTTTCATCGAACTCTCCGACCCACCTGGTGGCGGGTCACTTGTAGCGGTAGGTAATCCGACCTCGGGAGAGGTCGTACGGGGTGAGCTCCACCTGCACCTTGTCCCCCGGGAGGATGCGGATGTAGTGCATCCGCATCTTTCCGGAGATGTGCGCCAGGACCTTGTGCCCGTTCTCGAGCTCGACCCGGAACATGGCGTTGGGCAACGGCTCGATGACCGTTCCCTCGAGGACAATGGCGTCTTCCTTGGGCTTTGGCAGGGCAGGTCCTCCTGTGAGGCCCTCGAGGGGTGAACAGTTCCGTTGCGCCCAGGGGGACCCCTGTGCGCGCCGAGGGACAACGATAGGGGAAAGGTCCCCGGCAAATCAAAGGCGGGTGCGCCGCCCCGGCGCAGCTGCCGGACGACGGCGCCCGGAGGCCGGACGGGTCAGCCCAGACGGGCGTCGACCGCGGCGCCGATCCGGGCCGCGATCTCGTCCGGGTCGCCGACGCCGTCGACGGTCACCAGCATGTCCCGCTCGCCGAACCACGCCAGCAGGGGGGCGGTCTGCTCGTTGTAGGCCGCCAGCCGCGTGCGCACCGACTCCTCGGTGTCGTCGGCCCGCTGGACGACGTCCGCCCCGCACTTGTCGCACGTCCAGCCCTGGGCGGGCGGCGCGGCGAGCGAGTAGATGGCACCGCAGCCGCTGCAGACGCGGCGGGCCGAGATCCGGCCGACCACGACGTCCTCGGGGACGTCCAGGTCGATCGCGAGGTCGGCGCCCGAGTCGCCGAGCAGCGACATGAGCCCCTCGGCCTGGCCCGGGGTCCGCGGGAAGCCGTCGAGGAGCCAGCCCTGGGCGGCGTCGGGCCGGCCGAGCCGCTCCTCGATCACGCCGAGCATGATGTCGTCGGGGAGGAGCTGGCCGGCGTCCATGAACTCCTTGGCCCGGAGACCGAACTCGGTGCCCTCCGCCGCGGCGGCCCGGAGCATGTCGCCCGTCGAGATGTGCGGGACGCCGTAGCGCTCCGCGAGGCGCACGCACTGCGTGCCCTTCCCGGCGCCCTGCCGGCCGAAGACGATGAGTCGAACCCCGTCAGACATGGCAGCAGTCAATCCTTCCGTCGGCGGCGGCGCAAGCAGCGCCGAGTCACTTGCTGGAGAGGAAGCCCTCGTAGTTCCGCATCATGAGCTGGCTGTCGACCTGCTTCATGGTCTCGAGTGCCACGCCCACCGCGATGAGGAGCGAGGTGCCGCCGAGCGAGTACGCCGCACCCGAGCCGCTCGACCCGATGAGGTAGCGGAGCAGGATGGTCGGCGAGATCGCCAGGATGGCGATGAAGATGGCCCCGGGGAGCGTGTTGCGGTTCAGGACCGTGGACAGGTACTGCTCGGTCTGGGGTCCCGGCCGGATGCCCGGGATGAACCCGCCCTGCTTGCGGAGGTTGTCCGCCTGCTGGACCGGGTCGAAGGCGATGGCCGTGTAGAAGTAGGTGAACCCCACGATCAGCAGCGCCAGGAACATCAGGTAGAGCGGGTTGATCGTGTTGGCCAGGTTGTCGTTGATCCACTTGGAGAGGCTCGCCCCCCAGCCGCCCGAGGGCAGGACCTGGGCGAGCAGCACCGGCAGGTTCAGCACCGCGCTGGCGAAGATGATGGGCACCACGCCGGCCTGGTTGACCTTGAGCGGGATGTAGGTGGACTGGCCGGCGTACATCTTCCGGCCCACGACACGCTTGGCGAACTGCACCGGGATCCGGCGCTGCCCCAGCTCGATGTAGACGATGAACCCGAGCAGCACCAGGAAGAAGGCGGCGAACACGACCAGCTTCCAGGAGCCGGCGGCGTAGACGGCCGAGAAGGCGGCCGGGAGGCCCGACACCACCGACATGAAGATGATGAGCGACATGCCGTTGCCGATGCCGCGGGTGGTGATGAGCTCGCCCATCCACATGAGCAGCGCCGTGCCGGCGGTGAACGTGAGGACGATCAGCGACACGCGGAGCGGGGTGAAGGTGGGGACCAGGTCCAGGTTGTTGGAGCCGCCCACGAGGCCGCCGCCGCCGTTGTGGAACAGGAAGACGAGGCCGGTCGACTGCAGCACGGCGATGCCGATGGTCAGGTAGCGCGTCCACTGCGTGATCTTGCGCTGGCCGGTGGCCCCCTCCTGCTGCCACTGCTGCAGCTTGGGGATCACCACCGTGAGGATCTGCATGATGATCGACGCGGTGATGTACGGCATGATGCCGAGCGCGAACAGGCTGAACTGCGTGAGCGCACGGCCGCTGAAGAGCTGGAGGAAGGCGAGCACGCCGCCCTGCCGGGCCTGGTCCTCGATGGCGTTCACGGCGTTCTGGTCGACACCGGGCACGGGCAGGTAGCAGCCGAACCGGTACACCACCAGGATGAACAGGGTGAAGAGGATCTTGTTGCGAAGATCCGGCACCTTGAAGACGTTGCCGATACGGGACACGTTCGCTCCTGTCAGCGTCGACGTCGGACGACGGTAGCCGATCCGCACCGGGGTGCGGGCCCGGCGGCCGGTCAGCGGTTGGTGTGGGCGCTGCCCTTGAACGCAGGGCGCACCGCGAACGGCAGGTCGAGCTTCTCGACGGTGCCGCCGGCGCCGGTGATGGCCGCCTCGGCCGAGGCCGAGCAGGCGTGCACCTTGACCGTGACCTTGCGCGTCAGCTCGCCGCGGCCGAGCACCTTGACGAGGGCGCCCTTGGACACCAGGCCCTTGGCCAGGAGCGACTCGGGGGTCACCTCGTCGAGGCCGGACTCCTGGATCGTGTCCAGGTTGACCGCCTGGTACTCGACGCGGAACGGGTTGTTGAAGCCGCGCAGCTTGGGGATGCGCATGTGCATCGGGAGCTGGCCGCCCTCGAACCCGACGGGCACGGTGTTGCGGGCGCGCTGGCCCTTGGTGCCGCGGCCCGCGGTCTTGCCGCCCTTGCCGCCGATGCCTCGACCGACGCGCTTGGCCTTGCGGTTGGCGCCGTCAGCCGGCTTGAGATCGTGAATCTTCATGTCGGTCTGCCTCTCAGACTTCCTCGACCTGGACGAGGTGCGGGACCTTGGCGATCTGTCCGCGGGCGTCCGGGGTGTCCTCGAGCACGTGGCTCTTGCCGATCCGGCCCAGGCCGAGCGCGCGGAGGGTCCCCCGCTGCTTGGGCTTGGTCCCGATCGAGGACTTGACCTGGGTGACCTTCAGCTGTGCCATCACGCCACCTCGGTGGGCTCGGGCGCCGGGCCGCGCTCGGAGTCCTGGTAGGCCTTGAGCAGGCCGGCCGGGACGATCTCGTCGGCGGGGAGGCCGCGGAGCGCCGCGATCTCGTCCGGCCGGCGCAGGGACTTGAGCCCCTCGATCGTGGCCTTGGCGACGTTGATGTAGTTGGAGGAGCCCAGCGACTTGCACAGCACGTCGTGGATGCCGGCCTCCTCGAGGATGGCCCGGGCCGCGCCGCCGGCGATCACGCCGGTACCGGGGGCGGCGGGCTTGAGCAGGACGCGGCCGGCGCCCTGCACACCGATGACGGTGTGGACGATGGTGTCGCCGGCGAGGGCGACGCGGAACAGGTTGCGGCGCGCCTCCTCGGTGCCCTTCTGGATGGCGAGGGGCACCTCCTTGGCCTTGCCGTAGCCCAGGCCCACACGCCCGGCGCCGTCGCCGATCACCACGAGGGCGGTGAACGAGAACCGACGGCCGCCCTTGACCACCTTGGCCACGCGGTTGATGTGGATGACCCGGGACTCCCGGAGCTCGGGACCTTCGTGGATCGACTTCATCAGAACTCCAGTCCTGCTTCTCGGGCGGCGTCGGCGAGGGCCGCGACACGGCCGTGGTAGCGGAAGCCACCCCGGTCGAACACGACCTTCTCGACACCTGCAGCCTTGGCACGCTCGGCGACGAGCTTGCCCACCTCGGCGGCGGCGCCGCAGTTGGAGGTGGCACCGCCCCGGAGGGACGGCTCGAGGGTGCTGGCGGCGGCCACGGTGCGACCGCTGAGGTCGTCGATCACCTGGGCCACCACGTGGCGGTTGGAACGGAACACGGCCAGGCGCGGACGCTCGGCGGTGCCGGACACGGTCTTGCGGACCCGCGCGTGGCGGCGGTTCTTCAGATCGCGCTTCTGCTTCGACTTGTCGCTCATCAGTGCCTCACTTACCGGCCTTGCCGGCCTTGCGGCGGACGTACTCGTCGACGTAGCGGATGCCCTTGCCCTTGTAGGGCTCCGGCTTGCGCCACGCACGGATGTCCGCAGCGACCTGGCCGACCAGCTGCTTGTCGATGCCGAGCACCTCGATGCGGGTGGGCTGCGGCACGTTGAACTCGATGCCGGCCGGGGCGGTGACCACGACCGGGTGGGAGAAGCCGAGCGACAGCTCGAGGCCGTCCTTGCCCTTCGCCGCGGCGCGGTAGCCGACGCCCACGATGTCGAGCTCCTTGCGGAACCCCTCGGAGACGCCGGTCACCATGTTGGCGACGAGCGAGCGGACGAGGCCGTGCAGGGCACGGCTCTTGCGCTCGTCGTTGGCACGCTCGACGGTCAGGACACCCTCGTCCTGGCTGACGGTGATCTGCTCGGGGAGCTCACGGGTGAGCTCGCCCTTGGGGCCCTTCACGGTGATCGAGGAGCCGTCGATGCGGACCTCGACCCCGGAGGGGACGGTGATGGGGGCCTTGCCGATGCGCGACATCAGTCCAACCTCACCAGACGTGGCAGAGGACTTCACCACCGAGCCGCTGGCGACGTGCCTCGCGGTCGGTCATGAGCCCCTTGCTCGTGGACAGGACGGCAATACCCAGGCCGCCGAGGACGCGCTCGACCTCGTCGTACTTGCGGTACACGCGGAGACCGGGCTTGGACACCCGGCGGATGCCGGAGATCACCCGACGACGGTCCGGCGAGTACTTCATCCCGATGCGCAGGACCTGGCCAGGCCCCTTCGGGTTGTCGCTCACCTCGTAGTCGACGATGTAGCCCTCCTTGACCAGCAGCGTGGCCAAGTTGGTCTTGAGCTTGGAGGCCGGCATGACCACCTCGTCGTGCATCGCCACGTTGGCGTTGCGGATACGGGTGAGCATGTCGGCGATGGGGTCAGTCATTCCCATGAGTCAGTCCTCTCCCCTCACCAGCTGGCCTTGGTGATGCCGGGGATCTCCCCTGCATGGGCCAGGTCGCGGAGGCACACCCGGCACAGGCCGAACTTGCGGTACACCGAACGCGGACGCCCGCACTTGCGGCACCGGGTGTACGCCCGGACCTTGTACTTGGGCTTGCGCTGCTGCTTCTGCTTCAGAGCCTCGGTCGCCATGTCACTGCTGCCCTTCACGTCGGAATGGGAAACCGA
>CAIYXG010000394.1 GCA_903930035.1 uncultured Actinomycetes bacterium
CGCTGCGAGGTCTTCGTGGCGGACTACCGGCTGGCCCCGGAGTTCCCGTACCCGGCCGGGCTGCACGACGCCCGCGACGCGTGGGAGGTCCTGTGCCGCGAGCACGGCGACCGGACGCTCCTCGTCGGCGGGGACTCGGGGGGTGGCGGCCTGGCGACCTCGCTCGTCCAGCTCCTGGGCCGGACCGGCGGCCGCCGTCCCGACGGCCTGGTCCTGTTCTCGCCCGAGGTCGACCTGGACTTCGAGGACGCGTCGGTCTCCGACAACGCGCCGTACGACATCCTCCCGTGGAACATCCCGGTCACCGCCTACCTGAAGGGCGTCAAGCCCGACGACGGGATCGTCTCCGCCGTCTACTCCGACGTGTCCGGCTACCCGCCCACGTTCGTGTCCTGGGGCAGCCGCGAGATGTTCCGGGATTCCTGCGCCCGGTTCGCCGACGAGCTCCGGGCCGCCGGCGTCACGACCCACACGGTCGAGGGCGAGGGGATGTACCACGTCTACCCGATCGTGGTGCCGTGGTCGGCCTCGGGCCGCGCCGTCGTGGAGGCCGTCGGCCAGTTCGTGTCGGCCTGCGAGGGCGAGGCGTCGTTCGGGCGTGCCGAGCTGTCCGAGACGGACTTCGGCAACCCGCTGCAGCAGGACTAGGGCTCGAGCCCCAGGACCCGCGCCGCGTTGCCGCGCAGGAACTTGGGCCACACCTCGTCCTTGAACGGCACGTTCGGCAGCTCGGCCGCGATGCGCTCGTAGGTCAGTCCGGCGGGGAAGTACCCGGCGTAGAGGACCTTGTCGGCCCCGCGGCTGTTGGCGTAGTCCACGATGGCCCTCGGGTAGTGCTTCGGGGCGAACGCCGAGGTCGAGTAGTAGAGGTTGGGCCACTTGAGCATGAGCTTCACGGCCAGGTCGGTCCACGGGTCGGCGCCGTGGCGCATGACGATCTTCAGGTCGGGGAAGAACCAGCAGACCTCGTCGAGCAGCTCGACCTTCTGGGGTGCGAGCGGGACCCGTGGTCCGGGCACGCCGACCGTCAGGAAGATCGGCAGCCCCAGCTCCACGCAGGTCGCGTAGACGGGGTAGTAGGGCGCGGCGTCGAGCGGGGTCATGCAGCCCGACGGGAAGGAGCTCACTGCCACCAGCCCGAACTCGTCGTGGTACTGCTTGATCTTGCGGACGGCGTCCATGCCCTCCCGCGGGTCCACGTCGACCAGCGCCAGGAAGCGGTCCGGGTGCTCGCGGACGGCCCGGCGTGGGTCCTCCCGCGTGGTGTTGCCCACGTTGACCAGGCCGCGCTCGACGCCGTAGCGGTCCATGTTGTCCAGGGTCACGGCCACCGGGTCGACCCCGTGCTCGATCTCGCCCGGGACGTCCTTGAACATGTACTGCGCCGGCATCTTGAAGTCCTCCTGGGACTCCTTGTCGCGCAGGTTCGGCGCCAGGAACTTGTAGACCTCTCGCCGGTCGGTGGAGGGGAAGCCGATCATGGTGTCGATGATGGGCACGTCGGTGGGCATCGCCATGGCCGCAGACTAGTGAGAGGCTGTCGGCATGGCCGCTCCGAGGACCCCGCGCTGGTGGCAGTCGCTCCGTTCCCGATGGTCCGCCGACCCGACCCTGCCCGGCGCCGGCCGCACGTCGGGGCCGCCGCGGTCGTCCAACGGGGCCTCGTCGTTCCACCTGCGCTGGGACCTCTACAGCGAGTTCGACGAGGTGTCGGTCGTGCTCGAGGTCGTCGGGCCGCCCACGGTCGACCGCCTGTACTTCTGGGCCCTCCAGGCCGACTTCGGCGACGGCGCCGGGAGGTCGTCGGGCGGCGCGCACCTGGGGCTCCAGTGGCACCCCGAGTACCCGGGCGGGACCGCTGTGAACTGGGGCGGGTACGACGCCCGCGGCGGGATCCTGCACGGCAGCGGGTCCGGCCTGCCCTCGGCCCTCGGCAACCCGCACACGCACGACTTCGCGTGGCAGCCGCACCGCGCGTACCGGCTGACCATCTCGCGGGCGGACGCCCCCGGGCCCCACGGCGGTCCCGCGTGGACCGGCGCGGTGACCGACCTCGAGACCGGCACCACCACCGTGGTCCGTGAGCTGTACCCGGCGGGCGACCGCATCGTGGGCGTGGTCATGTGGTCCGAGGTCTTTGCCCGCTGCGACGACCCGTCCGCCGCCGTGCGGTGGTCCGCGCCGCAGGCCCGGACCCTCGACGGCATCGTGGTCGCCCCCGCCGCCGTGCTGCTGAACTACCAGACGCACGCCGACGGCGGTTGTGCCAACACGTCGTCGGAGGTCGACGGGCCCGGCGTGGTGCAGCGCACGAACGTGCCGCGGGCCCACCCGACCGGCACGCGCCTCGCCCTGCCCGCCGCCGGCTGACCCCCCCCCGGGCACGAGAACGGGGTGCCGGGCCGCCCGCGCTACGGTCGGCCCATGTCCGAGGCGCCTGCCAACTACAACCTCGCCAACCTGTGGGAGGCCGTCGTCGACCGCGTGGGCGACCGCGAGTGCCTGGTGTGCGGCGACGTCCGGCTCTCCTACGCCCAGCTCGACGGGCGGGCCAACCGGCTGGCCCACCAGCTGGCCGCCCAGGGCGTCGGCGAGGGCGACTTCGTCGGCTGCTACCTCACCAACGGCACGCCCTACCTGGAGACGATCCTGGCGTGCTTCAAGGTCGGTGCGCTCCCGGTGAACATCAACTACCGCTACGTCGCCGACGAGCTGCGCTACCTCTTCGAGGACGCCGGGCTGGTGGTCGTGGTGACCGAGGAGCAGTTCGTCGACCGGCTGGCCGAGGTGGCCGCCGACGTGCCGTCGCTGCGCCACGCGCTGGTCGTGGGGGCCGACGCCACGGACCTGGCGTCGCTCGCCCACGTCGGCCTGGCCGCCACCGACTACGAGTCGGCCCTCGCCGCCGGCGACCCCGCACGCCCCGACGGGTCGGCCCGCACCGACGACCAGCTCTACGTCCTCTACACCGGGGGCACCACCGGCATGCCCAAGGGGGTCGTGTGGCGCCACGAGGACGTGTTCTTCGGCTGCCTGACCGGCGGCGACCCCATGCGGCTGCAGGGCCCCGTCGCCAGCCCGGCCGAGCTGATGGACCGCATCCTCCCCGACGACTTCGAGTTCACCTTCTACGCGCTGGCCCCGCTCATGCACGCCGCGGCCCAGTGGGTGAGCCTGCTGTGGTTCCTGTGCGGCGCCAAGGTCGTCCTGCACCAGGGCCGGTTCGACCCGCTCGAGGTCTGGCGCACCGTCGAGCGCGAGCGGGTCTCCACCGTGACCGTGGTGGGCGACGCCATGGCCCGGCCGCTGCTCGACGCCTGGGAGGCGCACGGGCCGTTCGACACCTCGAGCCTCTTCGCGTTCGCCAACGGCGGGGCCCCGATGGCGCTCACGACCCGCACCGGCCTGCAGGCGGCCATGCCGAACGTGGCCTTCACCGACGGGTTCGGCTCGTCGGAGACCGGCATCCAGGGCAGCCAGCGGCTCGAGCCCGGGCAGGCCGTCGGCACCGCGGTCCGCTTCGACAACGTCTCCGCCGGCACCCGGGTCCTCGACGAGCACGACCAGCCGGTCGTGCCGGGGTCGGGCACGGTCGGCCGGGTGGCCACCAGCGGCCACATCCCGCTCCGCTACCACAACGCCCCCGAGAAGACCGCCGAGGCGTTCGTGGAGATCGACGGCACCCGGTACGTGGTCTCGGGCGACATGGCCACGGTGGAGGCCGACGGCGCCGTCGTGCTGCTCGGCCGAGGGTCGGTGTCGATCAACACCGGCGGCGAGAAGGTCTACCCCGAGGAGGTGGAGGGGGTCCTCAAGACCCACCCCGCCGTCTACGACGCGGTCGTGGTGGGCGTGGCCGACGACCGCTGGGGGCAGCGGGTCGCCGCGGTCGTCCGGCCGGTCGACCACGACGCACCGCCCACGCTCGACGAGCTCCGCGACCACTGCCACGGCCACCTGGCCGGGTACAAGGCGCCGCGCCAGCTGGTCCTGGTGGACTCGGTCGAGCGGTCCCCGGCCGGCAAGGCCGACTACCGCTGGGCCAGGGCGGTCGCCGAGGCCGCCCCGGGCCCGGTCGACTGAGCGGACCGCGCCGCGTGATCACCGTCTCCGGGCTGTCGAAGTCGTTCGGCGGCCGCACCCTGTTCCACGACGTCGGGTTCAAGCTCCCGGCGGGCCGCCGTGTCGCGCTGGTGGGCGGCAACGGCGTGGGCAAGACGACGATGCTCGAGATCGTCGTGGGCCTCCAGCGGGCCGACGCCGGCGACGTGCACGTCGCCAAGGGCGCCCGCGTCGGGTACCTGCCCCAGGAGCTGACCGAGCAGGTCGACGGCTCGGTGATCGACGAGGTGCTCCGTGGCGCCGCCCACGTGAGCGACCTGGAGGCGCTGGTCGTGCGCCTCGCCCAGGAGGTCGCCGACACCGCCCCCGGCGGCCCCGACCAGGACGAGGAGGCGTACGCCCGGGCGCTCGACGCGCTGGGGGAGGCCCAGCACCAGTTCGAGACCCACGGCGGCTACGGCCTGGAGGCCGAGGCCCGGCGCGTGCTCGACGGCCTCGGGTTCCGCGACGGCGACGCCGACCGGCCGGTCAAGGAACTGTCGGGCGGCTGGCGCATGCGGGTCGCCCTGGCCCGGCTCCTGCTGTCGTCGCCGGACCTGCTCGTGCTCGACGAGCCCACCAACCACCTCGACGTGGAGTCCGTCGCGTGGCTCGAGCAGCAGCTGCAGGCGTGGCCGTCGGCCCTGCTGTTCGTGAGCCACGACCGTGACTTCATCGACAACGTGGCCGACCGGGTGGTCGAGGTGGTCGGCGGCGTGGCGACCGAGTACGTCGGCGGGTTCGCCGAGTTCGTCGTGCAGCGGGAGGACCGCCTCGCCGGCATCTCCGCGGCCGCCGCGCAGCAGCAGCGCAAGATCGACCAGGCCGAGCGGTTCGTCGAGCGGTTCCGGTACAAGGCCACCAAGGCCCGCCAGGTCCAGAGCCGCATCAAGACCCTGGAGAAGCTCGAGCGCATCGAGGTCCCGCAGGCTGCCGAGCTCAGGGCCACCTTCGCGTTCCCGCAGCCGCAGCGCTCGTCCCGGACCGTCGTCGAGATCAAGGACGCCCAGGTCGGCTTCGACGGCGTCCCGGTCCTGAGCGGCATCGACCTGGTGGTCGAGCGCGGCCAGAAGCTGGCGCTCGTCGGCCCCAACGGCGCCGGCAAGACGACACTCCTCAACCTGCTGCTCGGCCGCCTGGAGCCCATGACCGGCTCGGTCGAGATCGGGGCCAACGTGGACGTCGCCGAGTTCGCCCAGCACCAGGTCGACCAGCTCCGGTTCGACCGCACGGTGCTCGAGGAGTTCCGGGCGGCGGTCGGCGACGAGCACGGCCGCAACCTGCGCACCGTGCTGGGCGGCTTCGGGTTCCGGGGCGAGGCCGTGGACCGCAAGGTGGGCGACCTGTCCGGCGGCGAGCGCACGCGGCTGGCGCTGGCCCGGACCATGGTCAACCCGGTGAACCTGCTGGTGCTCGACGAGCCCACCAATCACCTGGACCTGCCCTCGTGCGACGTGCTGGAGGACGCGCTCAATGCCTACCCCGGCACCGTGCTGCTGGTGACCCACGACCGGTACCTGATCCGCTCGGTGGCCGACGCGCTCCTCGAGGTCCGCGACGGCCGGGTCACCTACTGGACCGAGGTCGAGGAGCACGTGCTCGCGCCCCGGCCCGACGCCCCCGGCTCCGCCACCGCCGGCCCGGCCCCGGCGCCGGCCGCACCCCCTGGCCGACGGCCCAACAAGGCGGACGAGCGCCGCCAGACCGCCGCGGTGCGCCAGGCGGGGGAGCGGGCCACCAAGGAGCTGCGCAAGGACGTCCGCCGGCTGGAGCGGGAGGTCGCGAAGGCCGAGGAGCAGGTGGCGTCACTGCACGCGCAGCTGAGCGACCCGGAGATCTATGACGACCACCAGAAGGTGCGTGAGCTCGCCGACGCCCACGACGCGGCGAAGGAACAGGTCGACCGGCTCACCGAGGAGTGGGTCGCGGCCCAGGAGGCGCTCGACGCCGCAGGCGGCTGAGCCGTGGGTCCGGCTCAGCCTTCGACGAGGTGCGAGCCTGCGACCGCGAGCTCCTTGGCCCACGGGTAGTCGGGCTTGCCCGACGGCGAACGGACGATCTCGTCCACGACGTGCAGCTGCCGGGGCACCTTGTAGCCGGCCACCAGCTCGCGGGCGTGCTCGTTCAGCTCCTCGAGGGTGGCGGTGTGCCCGTCGCGGAAGTGCACGACCGCCGCGACCTTCTGGCCCCAGCGCTCGTCGGGCACGCCGACCACGAGCACGTCGAACACGGCCGGGTGGCCCTTGAGCGCCTGCTCGACCTCCTCGGGGAAGATCTTCTCGCCGCCGGAGTTGATGGACACCGTGCCTCGGCCGAGCATGACCAAGTTGCCCTCGGGGGTCCACTGGGCCATGTCGCCGCCGACCGCGTAGCGCCGCCCGTCGGCCGCCACCACGAAGTTCTC
>CAIYXG010000395.1 GCA_903930035.1 uncultured Actinomycetes bacterium
CACCTTCCTCGCCGACGGCCGGGGGCTGAGCCCGGGTCGGGCCCTTTCCCGGAGGCTGGTCACCCTCTGGGCCGACGGTTACCGTGGCGGCATGGTGCGGGAGGCCGGGCGGCGCAGGACGCGGGTGCGGGCGACCGCGCTGCTCGTCGCCCTGGTGCTGGTCGCCGCGGCCTGTGCCGCCGTACCGACCCGTCCCCTGCCGCTCCGGGCGCCCGGCGAGCCGTGCACGGCGGCCGCCATCCGCTCGTGCGCGCTGCCCTACCCGAGCGACGAGTTCTCCGTGGCCGACCCCTCGACCCCCACGGGCCGCCGGCTGGTCGTGCCCGAGGACCTGGTGTCGCGGACGCTCACCGACCAGCTCGGCCCCGGCGGCGGCCCGGAGGACGCCTTCGGCCGGGCCGACGGGTTCTCTGCGCTCTCGCCGGTGATCTTCGAGTTCGACCGTGCGGTCGACCCCGACTCGCTCCGTGCCGACGACCACGCGGCCGTGGCCGTCTACGACGTCACCACCGGCCAGCGTGTGCCGGTGCGGGTGGAGCTGCCGTTCGCCGCCCTCCAGCTCGGGGCACCGGGCACCGTCGTGATGGTCTGGCCCGAGGTCCGCTGGGAGTTCGGCCACACCTACGTGGCCCGGGTCGACGACCGGCTGCGCTCCGGCGCCTACGGCGAGCTGCGGCCGACGCTCGCCGTGCTGGGGGCGCGTGGCGCGTTCCTGTCGAGCATCAAGGCCGACCTGGCCAGGTTCGAGGGCGACCGCTGGCGGCGCGTGCTCACGGCCACCCGCTTCACCGTCCGCTCCCAGGCCAACGCCACCGCGCCGCTCGACGCGATGGCAGCGGCGACCCGCGCCGACGACCACCCGGTCCGCAACCTGCAGGTGGGTCCGTCCCCGTTCGTCGAGGGGTCGTCCACCGTCGTCCGGGGCGAGGTCCGCACGACGGACTTCCGCGACGCCACCGGTGCGGTCCGGCCGTACGCCACCCCGTCACGGCGCTGGGTGAAGTTCCTGCTCGTGCTCCCCACCCGGCCGGCCCGGCCGTCGGGCGCGCCGGTGGTCGTCTACGGGCACGGCATCACGGCGGCGAAGGAGACGATGCTGTTCGTCGCCGGGAGCAACGCCCGGGCGGGCCTGGCCACCATCGGGATCGACGTGCCCAACCACGGCGACCGCCAGGACACCGACGGCGGGTACGTCCTGGACCTGCGGACGCCCCAGCAGATGGGTCGGCTCGCCGCCATGACCCAGCAGGGCGTGGTCGACCAGGTCTCGCTGGTCATGGCGGTCCAGCGGCACCTCCGGGGCCTGGACATGGGGGGACCGGCCGCCGCCCCCGACGGCAAGGTCGACCTCGACCCCGACCACCTGCTCTACGTCGGGACCTCGATGGGCAGCGTCCTCGGCGTGACCTCGGTGGCGCTGATCCCGGAGTTCGAGGGGGCGTTCCTGCAGGTGCCGGGCACCGGCATCGCCGACATCATCTACCACTCGTTGATCTGGCCGATCTTCTCGGGCGTGGTCCCGGTCGGTGGTCCGGTGGGCGACTCGATGTCGCTCATGGGGGCCGCCACGATGGTGCTGGACCCGGCCGACAACGTGAACTTCGTGGACCGGATCCGTGCGCGGGGCACGCCGGTGTTCATGGTGAGCGGCGTGGGCGACGCGATCGTGCCCAACTGGACGAACGCCCGGACCGCCGCGCTCCTCGGACTGCCGCTCGTCGGCCCCACCGGGTTCCCGGTGCCCGGGGACCCGCAGAAGATCGTGACGGACCGTGTGCCCGCCGACGGCCGGGGTGCGGCGCAGGACTTCGTCGACGGGCTGACGCCGCAGGACCCCGGCTTCGCCGGTCACGTGGTCTTCACCTCGGACCGGTCGGTGCGGCTGCTCGACGAGTGGGTGGCCAACCGCGTCGCCGCCGTCCGCGGCTGAGCGGTCCCGGCCGCCCATGATCCTCCTGGACGCCGCGGGTGTCGCGGCGCACCGGCCCGGCCGGCCGCTCTTCGCGGACGTCTCGGTCACCCTCTCGACCGGGGACCGGCTCGGCGTGGTGGGCCTCAACGGCTGTGGCAAGTCGACGCTGCTGCGCATCCTTGCGGGCGCGGCGGCGCCGGAGGCTGGCACCGTCCGTCGCGGCAAGGACGTGCGGGTGGCCGTGCTCGACCAGACCGACGACGTCCCGGGCGGCGGCACGGTCCGGGAGTCGCTGGTCGCCGGTCTGGACGTCGCGCCGTGGGAGGCCGAGGCGATCGCCGACCGGCTCGGCCTGGGCCCGGTGCTCGACGCGCCGGTCGACCAGCTGTCGGGCGGCCAGACCAAGCGCATCGCCCTGACCCGCGCGCTCGTGGTGCCGAGCGACCTGCTGCTGCTCGACGAGCCCACCAACCACCTGGACATCGACGCCGTCGCGTGGCTCGAGGACCGGCTGGCCGAGTACCGCGGCGGTCTGGTGCTCGTGACGCACGACCGTCACTTCCTGGACCGCATCACCACCCGCGTGCTGGAGCTGGACCGCGGCGCCGCCTACGTGCACGAGGGCGGCTACGACGCCTACCTGGAGGGTCGCGCCCTGCGGGAGGAGCAGGCCGAGGTCGCCGAGCAGCGGCGCCGCAACCTGGCCCGCACCGAGCTGGCGTGGCTGCGCCGTGGGGCGCCGGCCCGCACGTCGAAGCCCAAGGCCCGGATCGCCGCAGCAACCCAGGTCGTGAACGACCGCCCTCAGGCCGCGGCCCGCGCCGGCGAGCTGCCGCTGCACGCCGGCACGCCCCG
>CAIYXG010000396.1 GCA_903930035.1 uncultured Actinomycetes bacterium
CGACGCCGAGTGCCTGGCCATGGTGCGCCAGTACCTGTCGTACTTCCCGTCGTCCAACACCGACACCGTCCCCGACGTGCCGTGCGACGACCCGGTCGACCGCCGCTGCGAGGGCCTCTACAAGGTCGTGCCCACCGCGCCGCGCCGGGCCTACGACATGCACAAGGTCATCGCCGAGGTGGTGGACCCGGGGTCGTTCTTCGAGATGAAGGCGGCGTGGGCGCGCAACGTGGTGACGGGCCTGGCCCGCGTGGGCGGCCGCGCCGTGGGCATCGTGGCGTCCAACCCGATGGTGCTCGGCGGCGCGCTGGACGTGAACTCCGCCGACAAGGCGGCCCGGTTCGTGTGGCTGTGCGACGCGTTCGGCATCCCGCTCGTGTTCCTGCACGACGTGCCCGGGTTCGTGGTGGGCACGGCGGTCGAGCAGCAGGGCATCATCCGCCACGGCGCCAAGATGCTCTTCGCCATCTCCGAGGCCACCGTGCCCAAGGTCTCGGTGGTCGTGCGCAAGTCCTACGGGGCCGGGTACTTCGTCATGAACGGCCTGGCCTACGAGGCCGACTACCTGGTGGTGTGGCCCGGCGCCGAGATCGCCGTGATGGGGCCCGAGGGCATGGTCAACATCACCATGCGCAAGCACCTCGACGAGTTCCCCGAGGGGCCCGAGCGCGACGCCGAGCGGATCCGGCTCGCCGACGAGTTCCGCAAGAACATCGACCCGTACATCGCGGCCGGCCACGGTCTGGTCGACGACGTGATCGACCCGGCCGACACGCGGCTGGCCATCTGGAAGGGTCTGGAGGTCGCGGCGACCAAGCAGGTCGACCGGCCGTGGCGCAAGCACGGGGTGCTGCCGGTCTGAACCGGCAGCACCGCCCGCGGCGGCGCAGTACCCGCAGCACTACAGCAACGAGCAGGACGGAGCAGCAATGACCGACGTCAGGGCAGAGATCACCGCCAACGTGTGGAAGGTCCAGGTGGAGGTGGGCAGCGCGGTCGCCGAGGGCGACGAGCTGGCGATCCTGGAGTCCATGAAGATGGAGATCCCGGTCGAGTCGCCGGTGGCCGGCACCGTCACCGCGGTGCACGTGGCCCCGGACTCGCAGGTCAAGGAGGGCGACCTGATCTGCACGGTCGACCCCGACGGGCAGGGCTGACCGGTGCCCGTCACGTTCCAGGTCGCCGACCACGACGGGCTCGCCGTCGGGACCATCACGGTCTCGCGCCCCGAGCGCCGCAACGCCATCGACCACACGGCCCTCGACGAGCTGCACGACTGCGTGCGCCAGGCGGCCGCCGCCGGCCTGCGCGCCCTGGTGCTCACCGGCGCCGAGGACCAGTTCTGCAGCGGCGCCGACCTGAAGGAGCTCGAGGACCTGCGGTTCACCCGTGCCCTGCGGCGCGCCCTCGACGACCTGGCCGGCCTGCCGTTCCCGACCGTCGCCGCCATCTCCGGCGCGTGCATGGGTCTGGGCCTGCAGCTGGCGGTGTCGTGCGACCTGCGGCTCGCCACCCCGGACGCGCGCTTCGCCGTGCCCGTCGCCAAGCTCGGGCTCATGGTGGACCACTGGACGGTCCAGCGGCTGGCCCTGGGGGTCGGGCACTCCACGGCGCGGTGGATGATGCTGACGGCGCAGCCGGTCACCGCCGAACGCGCGCACCAGCTGGGGTTCGTCCACCAGCTGGTGGAGGCCGGCCCCGACGGTCCCGGCACCGCGGTCCTGGCCGACGCGCAGCACCTGGCCGGACAGGTCGCGCAGCTGGCCCCGCTCGCGCTCTCGGGGTCCAAGCTGGGCCTGGACCTGCTGGAGGTGGCGCCCGACGACGTCGGGACCGCCGGCGGCGACCCGGCCGAGCCGCGCTCCTACCGGGAGGCGTTCGAGCGGGCGTGGGGCTCGGGCGACCTGGTCGAGGGCCGGACGGCGTTCGCCGAGCGCCGGACGCCCAGGTTCCGCGGCGAGTAGCGCGGGCTAGTTCCCGTCGTCGGAGCTGCTGCTGCCCGACCCGTCGTCGGTGCCGTCGTCGGACCCGCTGCTGCCCGACCCGTCGTCGGTCCCGTCGTCGGACCCGCTGCTGCCCGTCCCGTCGTCGGTCGTCCCGTCATCGGTGGTGCTGGCGCCCTCGGCGGCCTGCGACCCGGTAGTCAGCCCACCGTCGGCCGGGGTCACGGCGCAGAGCACCGTGCGGTCCGGCTTGCCCCAGGACTGCAGGGACGGCCACCACGTCTGGATCTCCAGGTCCGAGCGCGTCCACGGGACGCCGACGAACCCCTCGAACTGGTCGAAGCACTCCTGCTCGGCCCAGTTCTGGACGGTCGTGGAGCCCGGGAAGCCGCCGCTCGCCGCGCCCGGGCCGGTGTAGCGCAGCCGGGCGTAGAGCTCGAAGAGGTGGGGGTCGGTGCAGTCGACCACCCAGACGGCGCGGTCCTCGGCGGCGTCGTTGCCGGTCACCGGCAGGAAGCACTGGCCCACCTGCAGGCTGTTGAGCCCCTTGGCCACGGCGCCCTCGGGCGGCGCGTCCGGGGCGGTGGTCGTGGTGGTGGACGTCTCGGCGGTCGTCGACGACGAGGCCGAGGACGACCCGCTGCCGCAGGCGTCGAGCACCAGCACGGCGACCGCGAGGACGGCCAGCACCAGCGCGGTACGGGTGTGCCGGACGCGCCGCGGCGCCGGTGCGGGGGAGGGGCTCACAGCGCAGGAAGGTAGCGGTCCAGGTAGGTCCACGAGAACCAGACGAGCACCAGGACGAGCGGGGCGGACAGCAGGTAGGCGGGCCACTTCTTCCAGCGGGTGCCCAGGTACCAGGCGCCCATGCCCACCGCCACTGCGGCCAGCGCGAGCGCCAGTGCCAGGTAGAGCTGGCCGGGGTCGCCGGCGAGCGTGGGCCGGTCGGTCACGACCTTGGGCGGTGGCGTGGCGGGCGGCGGCGACGCCGGGGCCACCGGGGTCACCAGGTCGGCGACCACCACGATCCGCTGCCGGGCCGAGTACTTGGGGTGGCAGGCGGTGAGCGTCAGCTGGTTGGTCGTGGTGGGGGCCAGGACCAGCACGCCGCTCGGCCTCACCACGAACCAGCCGCGCCCGGAGCCGTCCGGCGCAGCACGGACCCTGTACGTGAACCGACCCTGCGGGGTGGTCGTGACGATCTCGTCGCCAGGCTCGAGCTCGTCGATCCGGTTGAACGGCGCGCCGTAGGTGGTGCGGTGGCCGGCGATGGC
>CAIYXG010000397.1 GCA_903930035.1 uncultured Actinomycetes bacterium
ACGCTGGCCGACCTGGTGCTGGGCCACGACACCGACCGCACCCGGCTCCCGTGGGTCGGCCACCGGTCCCCTGCGTGGGAGCCGGAGCCGCTGCGGTGGCTGGGCGTCAACGCCGGCCGGGCCGCGGCTGCGGCGGCCGACCGCCGCGAGCGGCGCACCGGCCGGGAGGCCACCGGCTGGGGCAAGGTCCTCGACCTGTTCACCGGCGGCCACTGACCCGCACCGGCCCAAATCCCGACCCTTTTTGTCGGCAATTGGTGGCGGGTCCAGAATGGGCCCGTGATGAACGTCCACTGGTTCCTCCCCACCGGCGGCGACAGCCGCGACGTCGCGCCGTCGGGCGAGGACCCCCACTACCGGGCACCGAGCCTGGACTACCTGTCCCAGGTCGCCATGGCGTGCGACCAGCTCGGGTTCGACGCCGTGCTGACGCCGTGCGGGACCGGGTGCGAGGACGCCTGGATCACGACCGCCTCCCTGCTCCCCCAGACCCGGAACCTGAAGTACCTGATCGCGTTCCGCCCCGGGCTGCTCAGCCCCACGCTGGCCGCCCAGATGGCGTCGACCCACCACCGCATGTCGGGCGGCCGCACGCTCATCAACGTCGTGATCGGCGCCGAGCCCGCCGAGGTGGCCCGCTTCGGCGACTTCGCCGACAAGGACACCCGCTACGAGCGGGCGGGCGAGTTCCTGCAGGTCATGCGCCACGCCTGGGCCGAGGAGCCCTACGACTTCACCGGCGACCACTACCGGGTCGAGGGCGCCACCACCCGGCGCCCGCCGACCCCGGTGCCCGAGATCTTCTTCGGCGGCGCGTCCGAGGCGGCCGAGAAGGTGGCCGCGGAGCACGTCGACGTCTACCTGCTGTGGGGCGAGACCCCCGACATGGTCAAGGAGCGGGTCGACCGCATGCGCGAGCGGGCTGCGGCGGCGGGACGCGGCGACGACCGCCCGCTGCGCTTCGGCATCCGCTTCCACGCCATCAGCCGCGACACTGCCGACGCCGCCTGGGCCGAGGCCGGCCGCCTGCTCGACGGCATGGACGCCGACGCCGTCGCCGCCGCCCGGGCCGACTTCGCCACCACCGCGTCGGTCGGGCAGCGCCGCATGGCCGACCTGGCCGGCCACGGGGACGGTCCGCTGCGGCCCGACGACCCCCGTGCGCTCGAGGTGTACCCCAACGTGTGGTCGGGCGTGGGGCTGGTCCGTGGCGGCGCCGGCACGGCGCTGGTCGGCAGCCACGCCGACGTCGCCGACCGCATGGAGGAGTACGCCGCGCTGGGCTGCGAGGAGTTCATCCTGTCGGGCTACCCGCACCTGGAGGAGGCGTGGGCCGTGGGCCAGGGACTGCTGCCCGAGCTGCGGCGGCGCGGCCTGGTGGCCGAGCTCGAGGACCGCGGCGCCGACCCGGTCTTCCACTTCCGGTGAGCCCACGGTGACGGCAGGGCACGAGGGAGGACGGCTGCAGGTCGGGCTGCTGCTGTGCGACCACCTCGACGACGACATGGCCGCGCTGGCCGGCGACTACCCCGTGCTCTTCCCCGAGCGGTTCGGCCCGGTCGGCCTGGACCTGCGGGTCTACGAGTGCACCGCCGGCGAGTTCCCCGCCCGGACCGACGAGTGCGACGCGTTCATCACCTCGGGCTCGCGGTTCTCGGCCTACGACGACCTGGACTGGGTCCGGGAGCTCAACGGGTTCCAGCGGCGGCTGTTCGACGACGGCGTCCGGCAGGTCGGCATCTGCTTCGGCCACCAGACCATCGCCCAGGCCCTCGGCGGCCGGGTCGAGAGGGCGGCCGGGTGGGGCGTCGGCGTCAAGACGTTCCAGGTCGTGGCCGACGCGCCGTTCCTGGAGCCCGCCGCGCCGTCGTTCAACATCCTCATGAGCCACCAGGACCAGGTGGTGGAGCTGCCCGACGGCGCCGAGCTGCTGGCCACGGCCGACTACTGCCCGGTCGGCGGGTACCGGGTGGGCGACCTGGTGCTCTGCGTCCAGGGCCACCCGGAGTTCGTGCCCGCGCTCTCCCGCGGGCTGCTCGGCAAACGCCGGGACCGGATCGGCGCCGAGGTCTGCGACTCGGCGCTCGCCAGCCTCTCCCTCCCGCTCGACCACGACACCGTGGCGGCGTGGATGGCCCGCTTCCTGGCGGGCTGAGGCCGCCTAGACCTCGGGGTCGGCCACCTGCGCCCGGTCGCGGGCGTCGTCGGCCGCGGACATCACCTGGAACCGCCCGGTGACGACCAGGACGCCCGTCGCGGCGACGAGCAGGAGCCCGGCGACGACCGTGGTGGCCCGCAGGCTGGTGGCGTCCGACGCCCAGCCCCACGCCAGGAGGCCGAGCGGGAGCGCGCCCGTCAGGCACGCCAGGTAGACCGAGATGACCTTGCCGCGGAGGTGGTCCTCCACCACGAGCTGGATGGACGTGTTGATGGTCGACGCGATCGCCAGGTAGGCGCCGCCGAAGAGCATGAGGGCCAGCAGTGCGACCCAGTACTGCTGGACCAGCCCGGTCAGTGCCACTGCGGCGCCGTAGGCGCACATGGCGGCCGGCAGCGCGACGGCGCGCCGGACGCGCGCCACGACCGAGAGCAGGAACGGCGCCACCGTCACCGCGCCCACGCCGCCGGCGCCGAGGAGCAGGCCCAGCCGCACGCCGGTGACCTGGTACTCGGCCTCGCCGTAGACGGGCAGGAAGCTGAACAGCGGCGAGCCCAGGCCGGCCACCACCACGATCGCCGTGCAGCAGGCGAGCAGCGCCGGCGTCCGCCAGATGTGCAGGGCCGCCGAGCGCACGCCCGAGAGGAACCCCTCGGTGTGCGGGTGAGGCGCCGACCGGCCGCGGACCACGAGCAGCACCGCCACCACCGCGAAGAACGACAGGGCGTTGAGCAGGAAGGCGGCCCCGGCGCCGAACGCGGCGATCACCACGCCGGCCAGGAACGGGCCCAGGGCGCGGCTGGCGTTGAACTGGGTGCTGTTGAGGGTCACGGCGCCCATGAGCTGGTCGCGCGGGACCAGGTCCACCACGAACGCCTGCCAGACCGGGGTGTTGAGCCCTCCCAGCAGGCCCGAGACGAAGGCCAGCGCGGTGACCGACCACGGGGCGGCGGCGTCCGTCGCCACCAGGAGCCACAGCGCGAGCGCCGCCACCGCCTGGGCGAGCTGCACCCCGACCAGCGTGCCCCGGCGGGCGAACCGGTCCGAGACGTAGCCGCCGACGAGACCCATGACCATGAAGGGGACGTACTGGAAGAACCCGGTCACGCCGACCTGCCCGGCCGTCCCGGTCAGCAGGTAGATGACGTACGGGACGGTGGCGTTCTGCATCCACCCGCCCGTGTTGGACACCAGCGCCGCCACCCAGAACAGCCGGAAGTCGCGCACGCGGAGGGCGTCGAACGCGCCCGGACGGGCGGCAGAGGCGGCAGGGCCCGAGGTCACTGGCCGAACCTACCGCCCGGGGTCGGCCGCGGCCCCCGACCGGTGTGACGCCTGCCCGTTGGGGCCGCACGGGGGGCGGCACGTACGATTGCCGCCGTGACCCCGCCCGCCGACGCCGACGGCACGGAGGCTCCCGCCCCGAGCGCCCCTGTGGCCGACGCCGAGTCGGCCCGCACGGACGCGCCCACCCAGGGTGGCGCCCTGGTGCCCTACGAGCGGACCACGGCCCCCCAGATCAAGGTCAGCCGCAAGGGCGACGTCGACGAGTGGGGGCGCTCGGAGCACATGCGGCAGCTGGCCCGCACCGCCTACGGCCCGATCTACCGGAACTGGTTCCGGGTCGAGTGGGAGGGCCTGGAGAAGATCCCGACCAACGGCGGCGCGCTCCTGGTGGCCAACCACGCCGGCGCCATCCCGCCCGACGCGCCGGCGATCATGCACGGCATCGAGGAGGAGCTGGGCCGTCCCGTGTACGGGCTGGCCGACAACTTCTTCCGGACGCTGCCGGTGGTCGGCACCATGTGGTCGCGACTGGGCGGGCTGCCGGCGCACCCCGACAACGCCTACCGGCTCCTGCGGGAGCAGCGTCAGCTGGTGCTGGTCTTCCCCGAGGGGTCCAAGGGGCCGGGCAAGACGTACCGGGAGCGGTACCAGCTGCGGCGGTTCGGCCGTGGCGGGTTCGTGGAGATCGCCATGCGGGCTGGGGTGCCCGTCATCCCCATCGCCGTGGTGGGTGCCGAGGAGGCCATGCCCACCGTGTTCCGGCTGCCGTCGCTGGCCCGGGTGGTGGGGACGCCGTACCTGCCGGTGACCGCCAACATGCTCACGATGGGGCCCCTCGGGCTCCTGGGGTACTTCCCGGCCAAGATGAAGATGAAGGTCCTGGACCCGGTGCGCTTCGACGTCCCGCCGGACCAGGACCGCTACTCCAAGTCCCGGGTCATGGACGAGTCCGAGAAGGTCCGCGACCGCATCCAGACCGCCCTCTACGAGATGCTGCGCAACCGGCAGTCCGTGTGGTTCGGATGAGCGACGTCCCGCCGTTCCAGGACCCCGCCGGGCGCCGGCCCCTGCCCGAGGACGTCGACGACGTGCCCGACGCCGTCGCCGAGCTGGGCGCGTCCACGGCCTCCCGCCTGAGCTTCCCGAGCCTGCCCGCCCCGACCGGCCGCCGGGTGCTGGTCACCGGGCTCGGCTCGTTCTGGGGCGGCCGCGTGGCGCAGGCGCTGGAGTCGGACCCCAACGTCGACATCATCGTGGGCCTCGACACCACCGAGCCCACCGTCGAGCTCGAGCGCACCGAGTTCGTGCGGGTCGACGCCAACTACTCGATCCTGGCCCGCATCGTGAAGGCCACCCAGGTCGACACGATCATCCACACGTTCCTCGTCGTGGACCCCACGCAGATGTCCCGGCGGGCCATGCACGAGGTCAACGTGATCGGCACCATGAACCTGTTCGCCGCGGCGTCGGCCCCCATGTCGACCGTGCGCAACGTCATCGTGAAGTCGTCGACCGTGGTCTACGGCTGCGCCCCGGAGGACCCCGTGTGGTTCGACGAGGAGACCCCGCGGTCCCGCTCGCCGAAGACCGCCCCCGAGCGCAGCCTGGACTCGGTCGAGGGGTACGTGCGCGACTTCGCCGAGGACAACCCGCACGTGAACGTCACGCTCCTGCGGTTCTCCAACGTGATCGGCTCGGAGATCGAGACGCCCCTCACGCGGGCGCTGCAGCTGCCGCTGGTGCCGTCCATCCTGGGGTTCGACCCCCGGTTCCAGTTCGTGCACGAGGACGACGTCATCCGGTCGATCCTGTTCACCCTCGACCACTCGCTCCCCGGCGTCTACAACGTGGCCGGCGACGGGCTGCTCCCCTGGACCGAGGTGGCGGCCATCTGCGGCAAGAACACCTTCCCGCTGCCGCCGTACCTGACCGACCTGCTGACCGCCCCTCTCGGACGGCTCGGCGTGGTGGACCTGCCCGACGACTACCAGCAGCTCCTGCGCTACGGCCGTGGCGTGGACAACCGGCGGCTCAAGCAGCAGGGGTTCCGCTACCAGTACACGTCGGCCGAGGCCGTCGAGGCGTTCATCGAGTCGGTGCGGCTGCGGAAGACCCTGGGCGCCTCCGAGGTCGTCTACCGCTACGAGCGCGACGTCGAGCAGTTCTTCCGGCACTCCCCCGCCGTCGTGCGGGACAAG
>CAIYXG010000398.1 GCA_903930035.1 uncultured Actinomycetes bacterium
CGGACATGTCGTTCGACGCCGTGGTGACCGCCACCACGACCGTTGCGACGACCAGCACGACCACGACGAGCACGACCACGACCAGCACGACAGCGCCGGCAGCAGCGTCCACCGGCACCAGTCCGGCGCTCGCGAGCCCGACCACGACGGCTCCCCCGCCCGCCGCCACCTTCCAGCCGACGGCGGTCACCGCCAGCATCGGGGGGTGCCAGCTCCACCCCCGGAACCACTTCCTGAACGCCACCAACGTGGACCGGCTGCCGGTGGCGGCCACGTCCGCGGCGTGGACGGACTTCCTGGGTGGCGCCGCCACCCGGCTCGTCGCCGGGTTCACCTCGGCGGTGTGGTCCGGCTCGCGGCCGGGCATGCCCATGAACGTGGTCGACTCCCGGAAGGTGGGCATGACGAACGTCCTGTTCGACTACACGTACACCGACTCCTACTCGGGCGGCTACCCGGTCCCGGCCGCCCCGGTCGTGGAGGGCAGCCCCAACCCCGAGTGGGACAAGCACGTGATCATGGTCGACCAGGCCGACTGCACGTCCTACGAGCTCATCCAGTACGACTCGCTCTGGCGCACGCTGTTCGGGTCGGTCAAGGCGCTCGCCGGGGCCCGGGTGCCGCTGAACTCGGTCGTCCCGACCCGCACCACCAACGCGGCCCAGACGCCGATGGTCGGCCAGAACGTCCTGGTGAGCGAGGTCGCCGCGGGCAAGGTCGACCACGTCGTCGGGTTCTGCACCACCGAGCTCCATCCCGGCCACGTCTGGCCCGCCCGTGCGTCCGACGGGAAGAGCACCAACCCGTCGGCGATGAAGACCGGCGCGTGGCTGCGCCTCAGGGCCAGCACCCCGACCAGCACGTTCTCCGGCCAGGCCCGCCCGATCGTGGAGGCACTCAAGACCCACGGCATGGTGCTGACCGACACGTGCGGCCAGAAGTTCGCCCTCATGGGCGAGAACTCCACCGCCTGGAACGATGCCGAGCTCGCCCAGCTGGGCCGGCTCACGGCGGCCGACTTCGAGGTGGTGGACACCACCCCGATGAAGGTCGCCGACACCTCCTGGGCCGTCCGCTGACGGGGCGCCCCGGGGCCCGGGGGCCGTAGGTTGCGGGCATGGACCCTGTCGTGCTGCTCGCCGTCCAGGTCGCGGCGACGTGGACCATGGTCGGCGTCATCTGGTTCGTGCAGGTGGTCCACTACCCCCTGTTCGCCCGGGTCGACGGACCCGGGTCGGCCGGGTACGCCACCGAGAACCAGCGACGCACGACCTGGGTGGTCGGCCTCCCGATGGCCGTCGAGGGGGTCACGGCGCTCTGGGTCGCCGCCGACCCGCCCGACGTGCTGGGCCGGACGCTCCCCGTCGTGGGGCTGGTGCTGCTCGCCGTCGTGCTCGGCAGCACCGTGCTGGTGCAGGTCCCGGCCCACTCCCGGCTGGCGGCCGGCCACGACGCCGGCACCGTGCGCCGCCTGGTGGCCGGGAACTGGGTCCGCACCGTGGGCTGGACGGCACGGGGCGCGCTGACCGTGGCGATGCTCGTCCAGGTGGCGGGCTGAGCGCCTAGGCCCCGGCCGCAGCCAGCGCGGCGGCGTCGAGCCGGCGCAGCGCCCCCTCCACCTTGGACCGGTCGTTGGTCCGCCACAGGGGCGGCAGCGTGTCGAGCAGGAGCGTGCCGTAGCGGGCCGTGACGAGCCGGCGGTCCAGCACGGCCACCACCCCACGGTCCGACGTGCTGCGGATCAGGCGCCCGACGCCCTGGGCCAGCGACACTGCGGCAGCGGGCAGGCTGACGTCCATGAAGCCGTTGCCGCCGCGCTCGGCGCAGATGCGTTCCCGGGCGACCACGACGGGGTCGTTCGGACGGCCGAACGGGATCCGGTCGATCACCACCAGCGTGCACATGTCGCCGTAGAGGTCGAGCCCCGTCCAGAAGGAGGACGTGGCGACCAGGACCGAGCGCGGCGTGGCGGCGAACTCCTCGACGAGGTCGCTGCGGGGGGCCTCGCCCTGGAGCAGCACGTGCAGGTCGGTCCCGTCGCGCAGGTGCTCCGCCGCGGCACGGGCGGCGGCCCACGAGGTGAACAGCGCCAGCGTGCGGCCGCCGGCCGCGGTGGCCAGGGCCTCGACCTCCTGCCGGGCCGCGACCTCGAAGTCGGCCCGCTCCTTGGTGGGGTCGGGCAGGCGGTCGGCCACGTAGAGGATCCCCTGCTTCGCGTAGTCGAACGGCGTGTCCACCCGCAGCGTGTCGAACGGGGCGGCACCCGCGCCCAGGTCCAGGTCGAGCCCGAGCCGCCGGGCCAGGTTGGTGAACTGCCCGCCGACGGCCAGCGTGGCGGACGTGGCGACGACCGTCGCGCGCGGGTAGAGCTCGGCCGCCAGCACCGGGGCCACGTCGATGCTCGCGGCGCAGAACCGGGGCCGGTCCTCGGTGCCGTCCACCCACGTCGCGGTCCCGGCGTCGCCGACTCGGCCGAGCGCCGTGTCCATGTCGTCGGCCAGCGAGCGCAGCGCGGCGACCGCCTGCTGGTTGGCCGTCTTGGCCTGCTGCCCCGCGGGCTCGGCCGACGTGAGCGACGTCACCGCCGACTCGCACACGCCCCGGACCGACCGGAGGACCTCGGCCAGGTCCTCCTGCTCCCCCAGGTCGACCGTCTCGCCCACCAGCCCCTCCACACAGTCCTCGAAGTTCGGGACGAGCAGCCGCAGCCGCTCGAGCACCTTCGCGGAGGCGCCGCCGGTCCTGGCCAGGCCCACGATGTTGCGGACGCGGGCCGCGGTCAGGGACACCGAGAACGACGAGACCAGGATGTCCTCGACCTCGTGCGCCTCGTCGAAGACCACGGCGGCGTGCGCCGGCAGCACGTTGCCGCCGGAGGCGAGGTGGGCGGCGTAGAGGTGCGTGTTGACCACCACCACGTCGGCGGCCCGCGCCCGGCCCCGGGCCGCCTCGGCGAAGCAGGTCGAGCCGTAGTCGCAGGCACCTGCGCCCGGGCACTCGTCGGTCCCGACCGACATCTGCGACCAGGCCTCGTCCGTGACGTTGCCCGCCTCGGCGCGATCGCCGGTCAGGGTGTCGGCCGCCCACTCCACCACGGCGGCCACGTCGGGGTCCGCCGGGACGAACACCTCGCCCTCGGAGCCGTCGTAGGGGGCCAGCCGGGCCCGACAGACGTAGTTGGACCGGCCCTTGAGCATTGCGAACGTGAACGGGAGCCGGTCGGCCAGCACGTCCTGGACGAACGGCAGGTCGACGTCCACCAGCTGCTCCTGCAGCGCCTTCGTGGCGGTGGAGACGACCACCCGGGTGGCGGTGTCGCCGTCCTCGTCGGCGTCGGCCTCGGTCGCCCGGGCCCCACGGTCGTGCAGGAAGGCCACGGCCGGGACCAGGTACGCCAACGACTTGCCCGTCCCGGTGGGGGCCTCGACCAGGAGGTGGCGGCCGGAGGAGAGCGCCGCAGCCACCGCCGCGCACATGTCGTCCTGCCCCTGCCGGCGCGTGCCACCGGCCTTCGCCGCCACGACGGCGTCGAGGAGCTCGGTGGACAGGGCGGGCAGGTCGTCGGCCATGGGCCCCGCGAACCTACCGACGGCCTGTGCCACGGCGGTGGAGCCCGGTGCCCCGGATGGGCAGATCGACCCATCCCCAAAAGGTCAGCCCCACCGCCCCGCCGGCCGATGACATCCCCAGAGGACAGGCCACAGGAGGCGTCATGGCACCGCAGCGGCACGTGCAGCACCGAGGACAGGGTGGGTTCTCCACGCTCGGGCTGCTCGGCGCGGCCGCCGTGCTGATCTTCTTCTTCGGCGCCGTGGCGATGTTCGCCAACGCCCTCAGCGCCCGGGCCGCCATGGGCTGCGACGCCAAGGTGCAGTCCGTCCGGACGGCCGTCGTCGCCTACCACGCCCAGCACGACGCCTACCCCGCCGACCAGTCGGTGCTCGTCGCGGCCGGGATCCTCCCCGAGCCGGTCCCGGAGCTCGAGTTCACCTCCACGCCCGAGGGCCCGCCGGTCTACGACGACGGGCCGCGGACCTGCGTCTCGGGCCTGGCCGCCTCGTAGCGCGCCGGCCCTCGTCGCCCGGCCGGGCGGTTGACTACGGTCCCGTCCATGTCCGACCTGTTCTCCGTCGAAGGAAAGACCGCCGTCGTGACCGGTGGCGGCTCCGGCATCGGGCGCATGGTGGCCGCAGGCCTCGTGCACGCCGGCGCCGACGTCGTCATCTCGAGCCGCAAGGCGCAGGTGTGCGAGGCCACCGCCGCCGAGCTGACCGCCGAGGGGCCCGGCACCTGCACGGCGCTGCCGGCCGACCTCTCGACCGAGGCGGGCTGCCGCCGGCTGGCCGAGCAGCTGGCCGAGCACACGGACCGGCTCCACATCCTGGTGAACAACGCCGGCAACACCTGGGGCGCACCGCTCGAGGAGTTCGACGACGCCGCCTGGGACCGCGTCCTCGCCCTCAACGTGAAGGGCGTGTTCCACACCACCAAGCTCCTGCTGCCGTTCCTCGAGGCGGCGGCCACCGACGACGACCCGGCCCGGGTCGTGAACATCGGGTCGATCAACGGCATCGAGCCGCCGCCGCTCGAGACCTACTCCTACACGGCGTCCAAGGCGGCGGTGCACCACATGACCCGCCACCTTGCGTGGCGGCTGGCCCCCCGCATCACCGTGAACGCCATCGCCCCCGGCCCCTTCGAGTCGCACATGATGAGGGCCACGCTCGAGGCCGCCGGCGACGTCATCGCCGCCGGCACCCCGATGCAGCGCATCGGCCGGCCCGACGACATGGCGGGCGCCGTGGTCTTCCTGTGCTCGCGCGCCGGCGCCTACGTCACCGGCCACGTCCTGCCGGTGGACGGGGGCAACACCGTCGCCGGGGCCCGTGGCCCCCGTGGCTGACGTGCTGCACGCCGGACCGCCGCTCCTCGACCCGCAGCACCTGGTCGGGCACGCCACGACGTCGGTCCGCGACCCCGCACGCGACGGCCGGACGCTGGCCGTGGAGGTCTGGTACCCCGCGTCGTCGCCGTCCTCCTCCACCACGTCCTACGAGGTGGTCCCCGGGGTCTCGTTCACGGCGCACGCCACCGAGCTCGCCCCGCCGCTCCCCGGACCGCTGCCCGTCGTGGTGTTCTCGCACGGCCGCACGGGGACCCGGACCTCCTACGTCCTGCTCTGCGAGGGGCTGGCCGCGCAGGGCTACCTGGTCGTGGCCGCGGACCACCCGGGCGACACCCTCGGCGACTGGCTCCTGGGCGCGGCCGCCGACGACGCCACCAACGAGGCCCAGCGGCTGGGCGACGTGGGGCTGCTGCTCGACCAGCTC
>CAIYXG010000399.1 GCA_903930035.1 uncultured Actinomycetes bacterium
GATCGACGAGCCCGAGCGCGCGACGCCGTCCGGGACGCGCGCAGCACCGGCCACCGACCGTCCGTCGGCGCCCGTCGCCCCGGCCCCGGCCGAGGGGTCGGCCAACCGGGCGGTCGTCGCCGCGGTGGCCGCCTCGGTGGCCGCCGTGGTCGTGGCGCTGCTCCTCCTCCGGCGCCGTCGACGGGGCTGAACGGGGCCCGCCCGAGTTACGCGGGCGGGAGATGGCCGAACTAGGGTCCCACCCGGTATGTCTGGTCGAACCAGCCGAGACTGAGGATCCCCCGTGAACTCCCGATTCCGTCTGCCTGTCCTGCTGTGCGCCGTGCTGCTCGTGGCGGCCTCGTGCAAGGTCCAGGAGCCCCCGAAGCCCGCCTTCACCGGTGACATCTCCAAGGGCAACCCTGCGGCGTCCGAGGCCTCCTCGACGGCCAAGGGCACGGCCCCGGACCCGGTCCCGCTGGACCCGGCGCAGTCGGACCTGCTGCAGGCCGACCTGGACCGCTCCGAGCCCGGGTGCGAGGTCCTGGACAGCACGTCGTGCCTCCTGCCGTTCCCGAGCGACGCCTACACCGTCAAGGACGACTCGACCGGCACCGGCCGCCGCGTGAACCTGCCGCCGGGCCTGCTCGCCAACGAGTCGGGCCAGACGCTGGACCCGTCTGCCTGGAACCTGAACGACGGCTTCAGCCCCTCGACGCCGATCATCGTGCACGTGCCGGGGCTCGACCCCACCCAGACCAACCTGCCGCCCGAGGGCGACATCGCCGCGTCGCTCGAGCCCACCTCGGCGACCGTCCTGGTGGACCTCGACACCGGCCAGCTCGTGCCGCACTGGGCCGAGGTCGACCTGCGGGCCACCAGTCCGGCGACCACCTCGCTCCTGATCCGTCCGGCGACCTCGCTCATCGAGACGCACCGGTTCGCCGTGGCACTGCGCAACATGCGGAACAGCGCGGGCACGATCATCCCGGCCCCGCCGGCGTTCGCCGCCCTCCGCGACAACACGACCACCCAGTTCCCGGCCATCGAGCTGCGCCGCTCGGAGTTCGAGCCGGTGTTCGAGGAGATGGCGACCGCCGGCGTGAACCGCGCCAACCTCTACCTGTCGTGGTACTTCACCGTGGCCTCGGCCGACTCGCTGGCCGGCCGGGTCCTCGCCATGCGTGACGACGCCTTCGGCCGCCTCGACGGCGGGTCGCCCCGCTTCACCATCACGGGCACCCGGACCGACGGGCTGCGCCTGGGCGTCAACAAGGTCGTGACCGGCACCTTCGAGGTCCCGCTGTACCTGGACCAGGGCGGCGCCCCCGGGGCCCGCATGGTCTTCAGCCCGCTCAACGGCGACCCGCTCGCCGTGGGCACCTACACCGCCGACTTCACCTGCGTGGTCCCGGAGTCGGCCGTGCTCAGGGGCGAGGCCCGCCCGGTGGTCTACGGCCACGGCCTCCTGGGCGACTCGGACGAGGTCACCTCGGGCGCCAACCAGGTCAACGCCGTGGCGCTCAACGCCGTCTACTGCGGCACCGACGCGATCGGCCTGTCCGAGCCCGACGTCGGGTTCGCAGCCGAGGCGCTCAACGACCTCAGCAAGTTCCCCTCGATCCCGGACCGTCTCCAGCAGGCCATGCTCAACACGCTCTACCTGGGCCGTCTGATGCTCCACGAGAACGGCCTGGGCAGCACCGAGCAGTTCACGACGAAGGCCGGCGCGACGGCGCTCAACACGGCGAGCGCCTTCTACGACGGCAACAGCCAGGGTGCCATCATGGGCGGCGCGGTCACGGCGATCGCCCAGGACTGGACGCACGCCGCCCTCGGCGTCGGCGGCATGGCCTACTCGACCCTGCTCAACCGCAGCGTCGACTTCGACCAGTACTTCGCCATCATGCGGGGGGCCTACCCGGACCCGCTCGACCAGCAGATCGCCTTCGGCCTGCTGCAGATGCTGTGGGACCGCGGCGAGACCTCGGGCTACGTGCAGCACCTGACCTCCCGGCCGTACGACCTGACCCCGGCGCACGACGTGCTCATCTCGCTGGCCTTCGGCGACCACCAGGTGGCCAACGTGACGGCGCTGAACATGGCCCGGGCCCTCAAGATCCCGGTGTTCAGCCCCGAGCTGCCCAAGGGCGTCCCGGCCTACCTGCCGACCGCGGGCGAGCAGGCCAAGCCGGGCGACGAGCCCTTCTACGGCCTGACCGAGATCCGGAAGTTCCCGACCGACGGCTCGGCGCTGTTCGTCTGGTACAACGGCACGCTGCCGCCGCCGCTCGGCAACATCACGCCAACCATGTCGGCGCAGTACAAGGCCCTGTGCCAGGGCGCGGCCGCCGGATCGCTGGCGTGCGTCGACCCGCACGAGGAGCCCCGCCGCCAGCCCGGCGTCGTGGCCCAGAAGGACGCCTTCTTCTCGGCGGAGTCGCAGATCATCAACGTGTGCGGCGAGCGGCCCTGCACGACCCGGGCCTACTCGGCCTCCAAGAAGTAGCAGTACCCGTCCCCGGACGGCGCACGGCCCGGACCGTCGGTCCGGGCCGTGCCGCGTCCTGGGGCCGGTGCGCCCTCCGGCCCCGTCGGGGCCCGGGGCGTCAGTCCGCGACGTCGAAGCTGGCGAGGTCGTCCGCGAGCGAGGCCCGCAGCCGCTCCACCAGCGCCCCCCTGGAGATCTCCCGCGTGAGGCGGAACGGGCCACGGTGCAGGTTGGCGGCCAGCTCGGCGGCCACCTCGTCGGCGCGGCCGGGCACCTGCTCGAGCGGCACGACCTCGTCGAAGAAGCCGGCGTCGAGGGCCTCGTCCGGGGCGAACGAGTGGGCCAGCATGATGGCCTTCTCGAAGTGCCGGGGCGACAGGCGCGACCGGCACAGCTCGACGGCGAACCCGGGCACCGGCATGCCGATCCGGACCTCGGGCAGCCCGATCTTGTAGGGACCCTCGGCCCCCACCCGGTAGTCGCCGGCGCTCAGGAGGATGCCGCCCATGGCCAGCGCGTGGCCGGTGACCCCCATGACGACCGGCTTGGGGAACATGGCCAGTCGGAGCGCCAGCTCGGCGCCGCGGCCCAGCAGCTCCCGGGCCTGGTCGGGGCCGGCGGTCATGACCGACAGGTCGAACCCGGCGGTGAACTTGCCCTCGCGGCCGACCAGCGAGACCGCCCCGACGGCGTCGTCGCCCTCGGCCTGGTCGAGGAACCCCTCGACGGCGCCCAGCACGTCGTGCGACAGGGCGTTGGCCTTGCCGTCGTCGATGGTGATCCGGGCGATGCCGTCCGAACGGAGCGAGGTCACGGGTGCGTCGGTCATGGTGCGACCCTATGGCGGCGCGGGGCCCGGCGTGAAGCCCCGTGCGCGAGACTCGGTGCGTCGGCCGGCGCAGACCGCGGGTGGCCGGCCGGCGCTCCCTCCCGCCCCTCGCATGCTCGTCCACGCCCCCGCCCAGAACGCCGTCGAGCTGTCGCAGGAGGACGGCCGCCTCCGCCACGTCCCGGCGCTGGACGGCCTGCGCGGCC
>CAIYXG010000400.1 GCA_903930035.1 uncultured Actinomycetes bacterium
CCCGGTCACGGAGGTAGTAGAGCTTGGCCCGGCGGACGTCGCCGCGCGAGACGCGTTCGATCTTGTCGATGATCGGCGAGTGGACGGGGAACGTGCGCTCCACCCCCACGCCGTAGCTGACCTTGCGGACGGTGAAGGTCTCCTGCACGCCACCGCCCTGACGGCGGATGACGGCACCCTGGAACACCTGCACGCGCTCCTTGTTGCCCTCGACGACCTTCACGTGGACCTTGAGGGTGTCGCCGGGCGCGAACTCGGGCACGTCGTCACGCAGGCTCTGCTGGTCGATCAGGTCGGTGGGGTTCATCGGAATCTCCTCTACGGCACCACAGGGTGCCCAGGCACAGCCGCAGGAGTGTAGTGGGCGGCGGCGGGAGGGTGAAATGGGCCCCGGTCCCCGGTCAGCCCTCCCAGCCCGGGGCCCACTCGTCGAGAAGGCCCCGGTCGCCGTCGGAGAGTCCCCCGGCCGCCTCCAGCAGGTCCGGGCGCGACCGCAGGGTGCGCAGCAGGGCCTGGGCCCGTCGCCAGCGCGCCACGGCGGCGTGGTCGCCCGAGCGCAGCACGGCCGGCACCTCCCAGCCGCGGAACTCGGCGGGGCGGGTGAACTGGGGGTGCTCGAGCAGGCCCGTGGAGAACGACTCCTCGGCCGCCGACTCGGCGTTGCCCATGACCCCCGGCACCAGCCGGGCCACGGCCTCGACGACGACCATGGCCGCCACCTCGCCGCCGTTGAGCACGTAGTCGCCCACCGAGAGCTCGCCGTCGCACAGGTGCTCGCGCACCCGGTCGTCGACGCCCTCGTAGCGGCCGCAGAGCAGCGAGAACCCGTCGGTCCCGGCGAGCTCCTCGGCCAGGCCCTGGGTGAGGGTCCGGCCGCCCGGACCCAGCAGGAACAGCGGGCGGGGCGGCTGCACCTCCTCGACCGTCCGGAAGATCGGCTCCGCCATGAGGACCATCCCTGCGCCGCCGCCGAACGGCGCGTCGTCCACGGTGCGGTGCACGTCGGTGGCACGCGCCCGCACGTCGTGCACCCGCAGGTCGAGCAGCCCGCGGTCGCGCGCCCTGCCCATGAGGCTGGTGCCGGCGAACGCCGAGACCAGCTCGGGCATGATCGTCAGGACGTCGATCCGCACGGCCGGCTAGTCCTCGAACAGGTCGAACAGCCCGTCGGGCACCTCGACGGTCAGGCTGCCGGCCGACGGCCCGTCGACGACGAAGACGACCGGCACGAGCGCGCCCGTGTCCAGGACGAGCAGGTCGGCGGCCGGGTTGGCCTGCACCGACTCGACGGTCCCGCGGTCGGTGCCGTCGCGCTCCAGGACGCGGACGCCCACCAGCTCGTGGACCCAGAGCTCGCCGTCGGCCCCGCCGTCCTCGACCGCCTCGGCACGCAGCGCGGTGCCGCGGAGGGCCTCAGCGGCCTCACGGGTGGTGCAGCCCTCGAACGAGACGATCCACCGGTCGGCGTGCGGCCGGGCGGCGAGGACGGTCAGGTCGCCGCGGTCGGAGGCGAGCACGGACCCGCGGTCGAGCCGTTCGGTGCGGTCGGAGACCAGGTGGACGACGACCTCGCCACGGAGGCCGTGCGCCTTGGTGATGCGACCCACCTCGAGGACGGGTGCCATCAGTCGGACCGTCGACTGCTCAGTCGACGAACTCGATGTCGACCTCGACACCGTCACGGGCCGCGGCGGCCCGGGTCACGGTGCGGATCGCCGAGGCCATGCGGCCCCGCTTGCCGATCACCCGGCCCATGTCGCCGTCGGCGACGTGGAGGTTGAGCTGCGACCGGCCGTCGAGGTCGACGACCTCGACGCTCACGCCGTCAGGCTGCTCGACGAGGGACCGGGCGATGTGCTCGAGCACCGCGCAGGCGTGCTCCGGACGTGCCTCGCTCACTTCGCGCCCTTCGACGACTGGAACTCGTCCCAGGCACCCGAGATCTGCAGCAGCTTCTGGACACGCTCGGTCGGGAGCGCACCCTTGCCGAGCCAGGCCACGGCCTTCTCGTTGTCGACGGTCACGACCGACGGCTCGCGCCGGGGGTCGTAGGTGCCGACGATCTCGATGTACCGGCCGTCGCGGGGCGACCGCGAGTCGGCCGCGACGATGCGGTAGGTCGGCTGCTTCTTCTTACCCATCCGCATCAGGCGGAGTCGAACGGCCACGTCTCGGAATCCCTCGGTGTGTAGTGGTTGCGGTGCTGCTCCCGGCAGCAGGGGACAATGATGCTCGCCCGGGGCGACCCCGGGCAATTCTGGGGCTACCTGTCGAGGCCGGGCAGCTTGGCGCCGGGCGGCAGCTGCGACTGCATCTCCTCGAGCGACGGCAGGGCGAAGGCGGCCTTGTTGACCGGCGCCGGCCCCTTGGCCGTCACCCGTCCGCCCTTCTTGGCGCCGCCCTTCTTGCCCTTCTTGCCCTTGCGCCGGCCCGGGCCCTTGCCCATCTGCTGCATCATCTGGCGCATCTGCTTGAACTGGGCCAGCAGCTGGCCGACCTCTGCCGACGAGGTGCCCGAGCCACGGGAGATCCGGGTGCGGCGCGAGCCGTCGACCAGGTCGGGGTCGACCCGCTCGGCGGGCGTCATCGAGCGGATGATGGCCTCGATCTTGGCGATCTGGCTGTCCTCGATCTCGACGTCGCGGACCTCCTTGGGGACGCCCGGCAGCATGCCCATGATCCCCGAGAGCGGGCCCATCTTCTTGAGGGCCTGCATCTGGTCCAGGAAGTCGTCGAGCGTGAAGGTCCCCTCGAGCAGGCGGGCGGCGGCCTCCTCGGCCTCCTGGGCCTCGAACGCCTCCTCGGCCTTCTCGATGAGCGTCGCGAGGTCGCCCTCGCCCAGGATCCGGCCGGCCAGGCGGTCCGGGTGGAAGAGGTCGAAGTCCTCGAGGTTCTCCCCCGTCGAGGCGAAGGCGATGGGCCGGCCGACG
>CAIYXG010000401.1 GCA_903930035.1 uncultured Actinomycetes bacterium
CCTGCAGGAGGGGCTGCTGACCTGGGACGGCACCTACTACCGGGTCCTGGCGTCCACCGGCTACGGCTCGGGCGTCGAGGGGGCCGGGCGGTTCTTCCCCCTCTACCCCACCCTGGGCAAGGTCCTGGCGCCAGTGGTCGGCGGCCGGACCGACGTGGCCCTGCTGGTGGTCGCCAACGCGGCGGCGTTCGCAGCCGGGCTGGTGGTGTGGCAGCTCACCCGGGAGGTGTGCCGCAACGGCCGGGCGGCCGACCGGTCGGCCTGGGTCCTGGCCCTCTGGCCTGCGTCGTTCGTCCTGGTGTTCGCCTACGCAGAGAGCCTGTTCGTGCTGGCGGCCGCGGCGACCCTCCTCATGCTGCACCGTCGCGCCTTCGGCCTGGCCGGGCTGCTGGCCCTCGTCGCGGCGCTGGTGCGGCCGGTCGGCCTGCTGCTGGTCGTCCCGGCCGCGGTCGAGGTGCTCGTCGCGTGGAGCGGCCGCCCGGACCGGCCTGGCCCCCGCAACGACGACGACCACCGCCCACCGCCCAAGGTGCTCGGGTCGGTCGTCGCGGTGCTGGGCGCACCGGTCGGCACCGTGCTCGCGCTCACGTGGATCTCGGCCGTCTCCGGCGACCCGTGGTCGGCGCCCCTCGACGTCCAGCGCCAGCTGCGCGCCGGGTTCCGGGAGCCGCTCACCCGACTGGTCCGGGCGGCGGTCGACGTGGGCAGCGGCGACCTGCGCGACGTCGTCAACCTGGCCTTCGCCGTGGTCGGGACCGGTCTGCTCGTCATCGCGTTCCGGCGGCGCCAGCCGTGGTCGTGGCTGGCCTACTCGCTGGTCTCGCTCCTGGTCGTGCTGTCGGCCAACAACATCGACTCGCTCGGCCGCTACCTGATGGCGGCCGTGCCGCTGCTGGTCGTCCTGGCCCAGTGGGCCGACCGCCCGTGGCGGGCCCGGACGGTGGCCGTCCTCGGCTCGGCCGGGCTGGTGGCCGGGACCGCCGCCGCCCTCCTGGGCCGCATCGTCCCCTAGGTCAGCCGCGGCCGGCGGTGGTGGGGGCGTCGAGCGCGGCCCGGAAGAACTCGGCGTCCTCGAACAGCGACACGTCCTTCAGGAAGATCTTTCCGTAGCGCTCGAAGTACACGAGCTGCTTGGACAGCAGGAACACGCTGCGGTCGAAGTCGGAGTCCATCGCGCCGTGCGCCTCGAGCGCGGCGCGCACCCGACGCTGCTCGCGGAAGCGCCGGTAGACGGCGCGGAGGGTGAGGTCGTTGGCCTCGAGCCCCTTGGCCTCGGCGATCCGGCGCTGCGGCGCCGTGAGCAGGTCGGCCAGCGAGACCTCCCCGAACGGCTGGGTCAGGACCGGCTCGATCGCCATGCGCATGAACATCTCGACCTGCGCGTGGTCCATCCCGAGCTGCTCGGAGAACACCGGTCCGTACATCTTCTGGGTGAGCGAGGCGATGTCCGGCCAGGCCGACTCGTTGCCGAGCGCCGCCTCGATCATGAGCCGGAAGAACCGGTGGGTCTCGGGGTCCAGGCGGCCGACGATGCCCCAGTCGATCACGCCGACACGGCCGTCCGGCAGGAGCAGCAGGTTGCCGGCGTGGACGTCGCCGTGGAAGGTGCCCCACCGGATGGCGGTGAGCAGGAAGCCCTTGATGACCTCCTGCACGACCGGGCCCGGGTCGTAGCCGTAGCCGGCCACGGTGGTCAGGTCGTCCACGGCGACGCCGTCGAGGAACTCCATGGTCAGCACCCGGGGGCCGCTCAGCTCGGGGAACACCTCGGGCACCGTGACCCGGGGCAGGTTCACCTGCTGCAGCAGCTCGCGGTAGTGGCGCATGGCCCGGGCCTCGTTGCGGAGGTCGAGCTCCTCGCCGATCTGGACCCGGAACCCCTGGAACATCGACAGCAGCTGGCCGGCCGCGTACTCCCCGGTCTGCTTGGCCACGACGTCGAGCAGGGGCTGGAACAGGTCCAGGTCGGTGGCCACACGACGTTCGATGCCCGGCCGGAGGACCTTGACCGCCACGCGGCGGCCGTCGCGGGTGGTGGCCTTGTGGACCACCGAGATCGAGGCCCGGCCGATCGGGCTCTCCGAGAACGACCAGAACGCCTCGTCGAGCGGCATGCCCAGGTCGGCCTCGACGGCGCGGCGCACCTCGTCGAACGGCACGGGCCGTCCGGTGTCCAGGCACGAGCGGAACTCGGCGGCGACCGGCTCGCCGAAGACGCCCGGGCTCGACCCGACCAGCTGGCCGAACTTCATGAAGGTGGCGCCGAGCTCCTCGAACGTCTTGCGGAGCGGCCGTGCGTAGGCGTCCGGCCGGTGGTTGCGGGTGACGGTGGACCGGAGGGCCAGCGGCGCGAAGTTCCGCGAGGCGACGAGCGCGATCTCTCGGGCCCGGGCCAGCACCTCGCGCCGGGGGGTCGGCGGGAGCTCGCGGGGGAACACCCGGGGCACGCTGTCCCAGAGTGCCCCGAGCTGCGCCTCGTCCAGCCCGGCGGCCGGCACGGGGTCGTCGCCCGTCGGCTCGTCGACGGTCGGGTCTCGGCGGGTGGACTCGCCCACGGTGCTGCCTCCTGCGCGGCCACGCTCCCTGCCGGGGCCGCAACGGGCCCATGCTGGTGGCGCCGGCGGCCGGTGGGCAAGGCCCGTGCGACCTCTGCCACACTTGCCGCATGCGCGCCCGACCGACGCCCGCCCGGCTGGTGGTCGGTATGGTCGTGGCGCTCGCCGTCGGGCCCGGACTGCTGGTCGTCGACGCCCCGCCCGCCGCGGCCGACGGCGTCCGGCCGACCGGCTACGAGTCCGTGGTCGACCGCGTGGACCCGGCCGTCGACGGCGTGCGGGTCGAGGTGCTCGGCGGCGACGCGTTCCTGCAGCTGACCACCCGACCCGGCACCGAGGTGCTCGTCCCCGGCTACGACGGCGAGCCGTACCTGCGGATCACCCGCGACGGGGTCGTCCAGGTCAACCGCCGGTCGCCGGCGTACTGGATGAACCAGTCCCGGGGCGGCGGCACCTCGCTGCCCCAGTCGGCCAGCTCGTCGGCCGATCCGGAGTGGCAGGCCACCGGCGCCCGGGGCCGGGTCGCGTGGCACGACCACCGGATCCACTGGATGCTGGCCACGGCACCCACCGTCGGCGCCGGCGGGCTGGTCCAGGAGTGGACGGTCCCGCTCCAGGTCGACGGCCGCAACGTGTCGGTCGACGGACGGCTCCTCTACCGGGGCGCCACCATCGCGTGGCCGTGGCTCGTGCTGCTGCTCGCGGCGGGCGTGGCGACGGCGGCCCTGGTGGGGCGGTGGGCGCGCCAGCGCCACCAGCAGCTGTTCACGCTGTTCGTCGCGTCGGCCGTCGCGCTGTTCGTGGCGTGGTCGGCGTTCCGTGCCAGCCCGCCCGACGCCGGTGCCAGCCTGCTCCCGACGCTGGTGGCCGCCGTCGCCATGCTGCTGGTCGCCGCGGCGCCCGGCGTCCCCCGGTGGCCGCTGCCGCTGGCCTCGGCGGCGACGCTGGTGGGCGGGTCCGTGGTGCGCCTCGCCGCCGTGTGGTCGCCGGTCGTGCCGACCACCCTGCCCGGCTGGGCCGACCGGCTGGGGACGGTGCTGGTCCTCGGCGCGGCGTCGGGGGTGGCCTACGTGCTGGTCCGCCACCCGCTCGGGGCGGGGGCCGGGCCGGGCGCCACTGCGGGAG
>CAIYXG010000402.1 GCA_903930035.1 uncultured Actinomycetes bacterium
CCGCCGCCGCCTGCTGGGCGGCCACCTGGCGGGCGATCGCCGTCTGGCGGGCGGAGATGGTGCCCGAGAGCTGCGAGTCGATGGCCGCCAGCGACTGCGCCTCGGCGAGCGCCGCGTTCACTCGGGCGTCGACCTGGGCGGCAAAGGCCTGCTGCTTCGCGTAGGCGGCGTTGAGGGCGTCCATGCGCTGCTTGGCCTGGGACTTGCGGGCCTCGGCCCGCTTGGCGGCGGCCGTCGCGGCCGCCCGCTGGATCTCGAGGTCCTCCTGCACCGAGCGGTAGCGCTCGATGAGGTCGATGTTCTCGTTGGCCTTGACCGACAGGAGGGTCCGACGGTTGACCGTGTCGTTGATGGTTCCGGCGCCGAGCGCCGACATGCCCGACGAGCTGCCCATCGAGACGTAGGCGTCCACGGCCGAGGTCTTCAGCTGGCCCTTGAGCGCCTCGAGCTCCTTCAGCGCCTTCTGCTGCGCGGCCTCTGCGTTCGACTGGTCGGTCTGGGCCTGCTTGACCCCACGCTCGGCCTCCTCGACGGCGGCCTGCTGGGAGTTGACGTTGGCGTCGAGCGCCGCAAGGGCACCGGTGACCTGCTGGTCGGTGGCCTTGAGCGCGTTGACCTGCGAGGCCTTCGCGGCCCGCTGGCGCCGGACGGCGTCACGCTTGGCCTGGAGCGACCCGATGTCCGACGGGTTGTCCTGACGGGCGGCGCCAGCCACGGACGGGGTGGTCACTGCAGCCAGCGCCACGACCGACAGGGCGGCGGCGGCGAGGAGGGCGCGGGAACGGCGCACGAGGGGGGTCGAACGGTGGGAAAGTTGCATCGTCTTGACGTTTCGTAACGAAACCGCAACCTAACACAGTCGGCCCGACGAGTGGGTGCGCCCCGTCTCAACGCCGCTGGCACGAGGGGCAGAAGGTGGTGCCACGGGCGTCGACGACAGTCTGGCGCAGCTCGGTCCCGCAGCGGTGGCACGGCGCGCCGCCCCGCCCGTAGCAGTCGAGCCGGTACTGGTTGGCGCCCTCGGCGCCGTCGGCGTCCCGGTAGTCCCGCAGCGTGGTACCTCCGTGCGCGACCCCCTCGGCGAGGACGTCCCGCACGGCCTGGGCGAGGAGGTCGGCCTGCACCCTCGTCAGCCGCCGGGACTGCGGGTGGACCTGCGCCCTCCACAGGGCCTCGTCGGCATAGATGTTGCCGACCCCGGCCACCGGTCGTTGCGACAGGAGCAGCGTCTTGACGAACCGGCGTCGGGCGTTGACGTACGCCCGTAGGGACGGACCGTCGAACGCCGGGTCCCAGGGCTCCGGCCCGAGGCGCGCCAGCGTCGTCAACCTCCCGTAGTCGCCCGCAGGGACGACGGCGACCCGGCCGAACCGGCGGACGTCGTGGAACTCCAGGACGCGGCCGTCGTCGAGGTCCCAGCAGGCCCGGAGGTACGGCGAGCGACCGGCACCCGGGTCTGCGGGCCGCACCCCGAGGCGGCCGGTCATGCCCAGGTGCACCACCAGCTCCCTGGCGGGCCGTCCCGGGGGGCCGTCCAGGCCGACGAGCAGGTACTTGCCCCGCCGGCCCACCGCAGCGACCCGGGCCCCGGTGGCCGCCGTCGCGTCGGTGAACTTGGGCGACGGGAACGCCCACGCCCCGGTCACTGCCGCGCCGACGAGGCGCGGCTCGAGCTGCCGTCGGACCGTCTCGACCTCGGGAAGCTCCGGCATCTGCAGAGTGTGTCGCACCGGGGTCCTCCCTGCCGCCCCCGGCCCGCCCACCGCACCGCCCTCGCGGGGCTGCGCCAGTTTGGAGGTCGGGACGGGCCCGGCCCTACGGTGCACGCCCGTGCTGCTGGCCCGTCGAGACCTGATCGTGGCGAAGGGGCGGTTCCTGCTGATGGGGACCGTGGTCGCGCTGATCGCGCTCCTCGGGGTGCTCCTGGCGGGACTCGCCGCGGGCCTGGTCGACGCCGGCACGTCCGGCCTTGCGGCGCTGCCGGTGACGCACCTGGCGTTCCAGCCCAGCGCCGAGGCCACGTTCTCGCGGAGCTTCGTCCCGGCCGACTCGGTCGACAAGCTCCGGGGTGACGACGTGGTCGAGACGGCGCCGCTCGGCGTCGCACTCTTCAACGCGCAGCTCGAGCGCGCCGGCGCCCGGCCGAAGGTCGTCGACGTGGCCCTGTTCGGCGTCGAGCGCGAGTCCTTCGTCGCCCCCGAGCCGGTCAGCGGCTCGCCCCTCGCCGGTTCCGGCCCGGCCCCGGTCGTGATCTCCCAGGAGCTGGCCGACGAGGGCGTCAAGGTGGGGGACCAGCTCGTCGTCGGGCTGGACGCGACGGCCCTGAACGTCGTCGGGGTCGCCGACGCCGGCACCTACGGCCACGTGCCCGTCGCCTACACGGACCTGCCGACCTGGCAGCAGGTCACCCCCGGCGCCACGACCCCGACGGGCCGCGGGCTGGTCTCGGCCGTGGCCCTCCGGCTGCGCCCGACGGCCTCGCCGGCCGAGGTGGGGGAGCGCGCCGGGGTGGAGGTCCTCACGAAGGAGCAGTCGTTCGACGGGTCGCCCGGCTACGTGGCCGAGACCGCGACGATGTCGCTCATCCGCGGCTTCCTGCTGGTGATCTCGGCGCTCGTCGTGGCGGCCTTCTTCACGGTCTGGACCGTGCAGCGGCGCGACCAGATCGGCCTGCTCAAGGCCATGGGCGCCACGGACCGCTACGTCGTCACCGACGCGCTCGCGCAGGTGGTGATCCTGCTGGTCGGCGCCACCCTGGTCGGCTCCGTCCTCGGGCTGCTCGTCGGGACGTCGTTCCCGGCCGACGCACCGTTCTCCCTGAGCGCCGCCTCGGTGGCCGGTGCTGCGGGCGCGCTGGTGCTCGCGGGCCTCCTGGGGTCGTTGGTCGCCGTCCGCCGGATCACCTCGGTGGACCCGCTCGTCGCGCTGGGGTCCCCCCGGTGAGCCCGCGTCGTCGCGGCCGGTCCGC
>CAIYXG010000403.1 GCA_903930035.1 uncultured Actinomycetes bacterium
CCTCCTACCTCGACCTGGTCGCCCGCAAGGTCGTCGTCTTCGACGGCGGCGCCGGCACCTGGCTCCAGCAGCAGGGCCTGACCGCCGACGACTTCGGCGGCCCGGACCTCGAGGGCTGCAACGAGCTCCTCGTCGACACCCGTCCCGACGTCATCAAGCGCCTGCACTCCGAGTACTTCGCCGCCGGCGCCGACGTGGTCGAGACGGACTCGTTCGGGTCGTTCCGTGTGCCGCTCGGCGAGTACGACATCGCCGACCGGGCGCACGAGCTGAACGTCAAGGCCGCCCGGATCGCCCGGGAGGCGGCCGAGGAGTACTCGACCCCCGACCGGCCCCGGTTCGTGGCCGGCTCCATCGGCCCCGGCACCCGGTTCGCGTCGCTCGGCCAGATCCGCTACGCCGAGCTGCGCGACCAGTACGCCGAGCAGGCCATGGGCCTGCTCGAGGGCGGCGTCGACCTGTTCATCGTCGAGACCCAGTTCGACCTGCTCGGCCTGAAGGCCGCCATGAACGGCTGCCGGCTCGCCATGGCCGAGTCCGGCCGCGACGTGCCCCTCCAGGTGCAGGTCACCATCGAGCTCACCGGCCGGATGCTCCCCGGCACCGAGATCGGCGCCGCGCTCGTCGCCATCGACGCCATGCGCCCCGACGTCGTCGGCATCAACTGCGCCACCGGCCCCGAGGAGATGAGCGAGCACCTGCGCCACCTGTCGCAGCACTCGCGCATGCCCGTGTCGGTCATGCCCAACGCCGGCCTGCCGTCGGTCGTCGACGGCAAGATGCACTACGACCTGACCGCCGAGCAGTTCGTGGAGCACCAGCGGCGCTTCGTCGAGGAGTTCGGCGTCAACGTCGTCGGCGGCTGCTGCGGCACCACGCCCGAGTTCATCCGCCAGCTCGCCGAGTCCCTCGGCGACCGCGAGCCGCTGGCCCGCACGCCCCGCTTCGAGCACGGCGTGTCGTCCATCTACTCCCCCGTGCTCTTCGGCGACGAGGCCGACGACGGCACCAGCAACAGCACCAACCTGCTGCTGATCGGCGAGCGCACCAACACGAACGGCTCCAAGAAGTTCCGCGAGGCGATGCTCGAGGCCGACTGGGACACCTGCGTCCAGATGGCCAAGGACCAGGTCAAGGAGGGGTCGCACATCCTCGACCTGTGCGTCGACTACGTCGGCCGCGACGGCGCCGCCGACATGGACGAGGTGGCCCAGCGGTTCGCCACGCAGTCCTCGGTCCCCCTCGTGCTCGACTCGACCGAGCCCGAGGTCATGGAGGCCGGCCTGCAGTGGATCGGCGGGCGGGCGGTGCTCAACTCCGCCAACCTCGAGGACGGCGACGCCGAGGGCTCCCGCGCCGACCGCGTGTTCCGCCTGGCACGCGAGTACGGCGCCGCCGTGGTCTGCCTGCTGATCGACGAGGAGGGCCAGGCCCGCGACGTCGAGTGGAAGATGCGGGTCGCCCACCGGATCCACGACCTGGCGACCAGGCGCTATGGCCTGGAGCCCCAGGACCTGATCTTCGACGCGCTGACCTTCCCGCTCTCCACCGGCGACGACGACCTGCGGGGCGACGGCGTCGCCACCATCGAGGCCATCCGCCGCATCAAGGCCGAGCTGCCGGGCGTGCACACCACGCTGGGGCTGTCCAACGTCTCGTTCGGCCTGAAGCCGGCCGCGCGCCACGTGCTCAACAGCGTGTTCCTGCACGAGTGCGTCCAGGCCGGCCTGGACTCGGCCATCGTCCACGCCGCGAAGATCCTCCCGCTCAGCCGGATCCCCGACGAGCAGCGCGACGTCTGCCTAGACCTGGTCTGGGACCGCCGCGGCACCGCCGGGACGCTGTCGGACGGCGACGCGTCCTACGACCCGCTCACGACGCTCCTCACGATCTTCGAGGACGTCCAGACCACCGAGACCGTCACCGAGGACCGCTCCGGGTGGACCGTCTCGGAGCTCCTGCGCCAGCGGATCATCGACGGCGACCGCGATGGCCTGACCGACGACCTGGACCGGGCCATGGCCGAGGGCATCGCCCCGCTGTCCATCATCAACGACGTCCTGCTCGACGGCATGAAGGAGGTCGGCGAGCTCTTCGGCCGCGGCGAGATGCAGCTGCCCTTCGTGCTGCAGTCGGCCGAGACCATGAAGATCTCCGTCGCCCACCTGGAGCCGCACCTGGACCGGGTCGAGGGGTCGGGCGGCAAGGGACGGATCGTCCTGGCGACCGTGCGCGGCGACGTGCACGACATCGGCAAGAACCTGGTCGACATCATCCTCACCAACAACGGCTACGAGGTGCACAACATCGGCATCAAGGTCCCGGTGACCGAGATGATCGACAAGGCCCTCGAGGTCAAGGCCGACGCCATCGGCATGTCGGGGCTGCTCGTCAAGTCCACCCTGATCATGCGGGAGAACCTCGAGGAGCTGAACGCCCGCGGCCTGTCCGACATCCCCGTGCTCCTCGGCGGCGCCGCGCTGACCCGCTCGTACGTGGAGAAGGACCTGCGCGAGGTCTACGAGGGCCGGCTCTTCTACGGCAAGGACGCGTTCGAGGGCCTGCACGTCATGGACCGCCTGGGCGAGATCCGGGCCGGGCAGGACGACCCCGACTACGGCCGGGTGCCCGAGGGACGCTCGCTCGCCGAGCGCCGCCCGCAGACCGACGCCGCCGACCTGGACCTGCCGGCCCGCTCCCCCGAGGTGGCCGAGGACAACGAGCTGTTCGTCCCGCCGTTCCTGGGCTCGCAGGTGGTCAAGGGGATCGCGCTCGACGACATCGCCGCCTACGTCAACGAGACGGCGCTCTTCCGCAACCAGTGGCAGTTCCGGCCCGAGCAGGGCGAGGACGACGCTGCGTTCAAGGAGCGCCTGCGGGCCACGTTCCGCCAGCAGCTCGCCG
>CAIYXG010000404.1 GCA_903930035.1 uncultured Actinomycetes bacterium
CCGCCCGGCCCGCACCGCGGACCTCCGAGTCCGGCCCCGGCCCGTCGGCCGTCCCACGCGCCCGCCGGGTGGCTCGACCGGCGGCACCGGCACCTCCCGCAGCGCCGGCGCCGACCCGGCCGCCGGTGCCGGGCGACCCTGTGCTGAACGAACCTGTGCCGAACGAACCTGTGCTCAACGAACCTGGGCCGGAGTACCCCGAGTTCGACTACCCCGAGATCGACCCCGGGGGCCCACAGCCATGACGCCCGACCGTGAGCTTCAGGCACTGCCCACCACCCGCGGGGAGGCCCTTCGACTGCTGGCCGCATGGGCGTCGGGCCTGTGCGTCGCTGCACTCGTGCTCGTCCTCGTCGTCCGGGACCTGCAGCCACCCCCGGCCACGGGCGGCCCGTCGGCCTGGCACCGCTGGGCCGCGGGGCAGGACCCCGACCATGTCGTGGTGGCCCTCCTGGCGCCGCTCGCGCTCGCGGTGGTCGTCGGGACGGTGGCCCTCGTGGTCGCCGCCGGAGCCGTCGTCGCAACGGCGGCCCGCTGCGGCCGCCCGGTCCGCTGCCCGGAGCGGTGGCCGGCCGCGGCGTCCAGCGTCGTCACGGCGGTCGCGCTCCTCGCCGGGGGTGCCGTCGCACCGGCCGCCGGCGCCACCACCGGCAGCGGGGCGCAGGCTGGTGCCGCGGTCTCGGCACGGCCCGTGGTGTCGCTCGACGGGGTCCCAGCCCCTGCCCCAACCCCTGCCCCAGCCCCTGCGCCTGCGCTGCCGCCGCCAACGGCGCCGACGCCGCCGCGGCCGGACGCCGGACCATCCCGGTCGACGACCTACGTGGTGCAGGCCGGCGACAACCTCTGGGACATCGCCGAGCAGCAGGTCGCCCTGCAGCCCGCGCTGGGCCCGACCGTCCGCTACTGGCTGCAGCTCATCGACGCGAACCGGTCACGGTTCGTGGAGCCGGGCAACCCGCACCTGATCCTTCCGGGCCAGGAGCTGGCGCTCCCCGGTCAGTAGTCGTCGGGCTCGTCGGACAGGGCAGGGAGCGACACCACGAAGCAGGCGCCGCCGATGTCGGCGTCGGTCACGTGGATGCTGCCGCCGTGCTGCTCGACGATGCGCTTGGTGAGCGCCAGGCCGAGGCCGGTGCCGCCGGCGTCGCGCTGGCGGCCCTCGTCCAGACGGGCAAAGCGCTCGAAGACCCGCTCGCGCAGGTCCACCGGCACGCCCGGGCCGTCGTCGGCGACCGACAGCACCACGAACGGGCCGTGGGCCTGCAGCGTCACCACCACCTTGGAGGTGGTGTGGCGCACGGCGTTGTCGATCAGGTTCCGCACGACGCTCGTGAGCTCGTCGGAGTTGCCCATGACACGGCCGGCCGAGACCGACGAGGTGTCGACCGGCACGGCGGTGACCCGGCGGCGCTGGGCCATGACGATCTCGTCCAGGTCGACCTCGGTGCGGGGGGCGTCGCGGTCCTCCTCGAGGCGGGCCACGGCCAGCAGGTTGGCGACCAGGTGCTCGAGGCGCTCGTCCTCGGCCAGCACGACCCGGGCCACGTCGGGCCAGTCGACGGCGTCGGGGTAGCCGAGCGCGGTCTCGAGCTGGGCGCGGATGGAGGCGACCGGGGACCGCAGCTCGTGGCTGGCGTCCGAGATGAACTGCCGCTGCGCCGCCGAGGACTTCTCGAGCCGTTCGAGCATCTCGTTCATGGTGACGGCCAGGTCGTGGATCTCGTCGTCGGTGTCAGGCACCGGCACGCGGGCGTCCATGGTGGTGGCGGTGAGCTCGCGGACCCGGTTGGTGATGGCGCCCACGGGCGCCAGCGTCCGGCCGGTGATGAACCAGGTGAGGATGCCCGAGAGCACCGTGACCATCGGCAGGCCCAGCCAGAGGGCGCCGGCCAGCGCACCGATGGAGTCGTTGACGGCCCGCAGGGGCGACACGGCGTGCAGCGTGAGGTTGCCCCACTGGGTCGGCACGAAGGCGGTGAGCTCGACCGCCGCCTCGGGCTCGGGCATGGACGGGCCGTCGCGGCCGAACAGCACGAGCCGGCCCTGCGAGTCGACCTCCTGCACCTTCAGCCGGGTGAACGCCGGGCCCTCCAGGAAGAAGTAGCTGGTGGTCAGGACCTCTTCGTAGCTGCTGCCGTCCTCGAAGACCCGCAGCTCCAGCTGGTCGTCGAGCATCGACGACAGCTCGTCGGGGTCGGCGTAGAGCTCGGCGGGGATGTCGCCGCGCATGAGGGTGTTGGACATGGTCGCCAGCACCCGTTCGTTGCGCGACTCGATGTCGTTGCGGATGGTGGTCCGCACCCACGCCGTGAGCATGGCGCCGCCGACGAACATGGACGCGCCGACCACGAGCAGCACCGTGAAGGTCAGCCGGGCGCGGACCGACCCCGCAAACCTGCGGTGGAGGATCCCGGTCCGCTGGGGAACAGCGCCGGCGGCGACCGTCGTGTCGGCCAAGGGCGTCAGGTCCCCGAGCCGGTGCCGATGCGGTAGCCCACGCCGCGCACCGTCTCGATGTCGTTGCGGTCGAACGGCCGGTCGATCTTGCGGCGCAGGTAGCCGATGTAGACCTCGACCACGTTGGGGTCGCCGTCGAACTCGTCGCCCCACACCTTCTCGAGGAGCTCCTGCTTGGCGACCACCTGGCCGGGCCGACGCATGAGCTGCTCGAGGAGCTCGTACTCACGGGTGGTGAGCGTGATGTCGGCGTCGCCGCGCTGGCAGGTCCGGCTGATCGGGTCGAGCGACAGGTCGCCGACGGTCATGGTCTGGCCGCGGCCGTCGGTCGAGCGGCGCAGCAGGGCGTTGATGCGGGCCACCAGCACCACGAACGAGAACGGCTTGGACAGGAAGTCGTCGGCGCCGGTGTCGAGCGCCTCGGCCTCGTCGTACTCGCCGGACTTGGCGGTGAGCATCAGGATCGGCGTGCCGATGCCCTCCTCGCGCAGCGTGCGGCAGACCTTGTAGCCGTTCATGCCCGGCAGCATGATGTCCAGCACCACGACGTCGATCTCGTCGTTGCGGGCGGCGGCCAGGCCCGAGAGGCCGTCGGCGCAGATCTCGACCTCGAACCCCTCGCCGTTGAGACCCCGGGCGATGCCCTCGGCCAGTGCTGCCTCGTCCTCGACGACCAGGACCCGGCCTGCAGATCGAACACCTTCGTTCGTCACGTTCTCTACCTCCAAGAAGTGGTGACGTGAGTCTCTCAGGTTCAGTGTTGCACCTCTGCCCCACTGTCTGAACGCGCCCACCGATTCTGGCACCGCTCCAAGGTGGCGGGGCCCGGCGGCGCACCCGCTACTGGTAGGACGCCTCCACCCACCACCGGCCGTCCTCGAGGACCAGCAGGTGCGCGCCGCCGTCCGGCTCGAGCACCACCTGCAGCCGGGCGCGGCGGCGGTGGCGCACGGGGTCCCACCAGCGCTCGTCGGTGCACCACGGCCCGGCCCACGCGCGCAGGTCCTGCCACGGGCCGCCGTCGAGCGCGCAGCGGACCGGCACGGCGGTGGCGCGGC